>JABSON010000005.1 GCA_013215915.1 Campylobacteraceae bacterium
TTTCCATCCATTTATGATAAAAAGGTGCTAAAAAAGACAAGAAATAGTTGAAATTATTTAAATAATAACGAAAAGGATAAATTAAATACTTTTGCAATTAATGAAATAGAACCTGAACTTTAGGCTCTTTATTTACTTCCTTAAATTACTTTAATTTTTTTATTTTTATATATATTTTTATAATATATAATATGAATATAAATGTTTAAATGAAAAGAATATTTCTTAAGGAGTATATTATGTCAAATAAACAAAATGTATTTATCTCTTATCATCATGATAAAGATGCTTCAAATAAAAATGATACACAATATAAAGAAGACTTTATTAAAATGTATCTTATGAACGAAGATATTTCAATTTCAACATCCTTGCATGGAAATGATGAGAAATCTTCTACTGTAACCGTTGTTTTAATTGGAAATGATAGCTGGCAAAAAAAATATATTGATTCAGAAATATCTTTTTCTTTAGAAGAAAGTATTACAAAAGCAAGAAGTGGATTGATAGGAATTGTTCTTCCAAGTTATAAAGAAAAAATGGCACAAGGTTCTTTTCCTTATTATGGACAAATTAATTTAGAAAATTCTTCTTATTGTATTGATGAAAAAATTATTCCGGAGCGATTATCAATGAATATAAAAAATGGTTTTGTGAAAATATATGATTGGTCTAATAATCCAGATGAAGTTGAAACATGGATACAAGAAGCTTATCAAAGAAGTATAAATATAGAACCAGAAGTTTCTTAATTGACAATTGATTTTGAAGAATTATTAAAGATATTATATGTTTTAATCATTGAATAAGTAGAGCCTGATATTAGGCTCTTTTAAATATTATTTCACCAATATCTTCTTTTATATGCTTTGAAACAACATTACATTTAACTTTAAATAAGAAAAATATTCTTTTATCTCTTGTATCTTCTAAACATTCAAAATTTCCCATTCCTTTTGCAAGAATTAATGGAGATTGATGATATAAAGATTTAAATTCATCACTAGCTAACTCAAGCTCTAAGCCTGGAGTTGGAACTCCAGAACTAACAACTTTTGCATATTTATCAATGCCAATTTGTAAAGCTTCTTTTACTGTTATATCATTTATAATTGCTTTACCTCTTGTTGCATAAGTAATAGATAATTTTGGGTATAAAGATTTAAGTGTTTTTATCAAAATTTTATCAAATACATTTTCACCTGCATTATCAGATAAGATTAATAATTCATTATTATTTTCTAGAATCTTTAAAAATATTTCATAATCATTTATCGCAAAATCTTTGTCAAATATCTTTTTAATTTCATTTTCAAGAGTAAATTGTTCTTTTGATGCAAAATCTATTACATTTCCAGCAACTGCTGCTTTAATTGCAGTAAAAAGTTTATCTTTTGATTCATTAATTTTATCTTCTACAAAAGGTACAAAAGTCAAAGCTTCTTTTATTGATTCTTGTTTAATTCTTTCTAAAGGATCAATTAATTTTGTTTTTTCAGCCAACAGTTCATATACTTCTTTAGATACAAAGGGCGGCGACTTTTTTAAATCAAATTTTTTCGACTTTTTTAATACTTCTAGATTAATTTCTTTTTTTAGTCTTTCATTTAATCCTAAAGTATTACAAGCTTTCTTTATTTGATCTTTAATACATTCAATACACTCATTAGTAATATTCATTTTTCTATCTTTTTATTATTTATTGTTGTTTCTATTATAAAGTTAATGTACTTAGCAAGTAGTTAAACAGATTAAATTTAGCTTATTAAAAAGTATTAAAAAGTATTTTATATCAATAAGTAAAATTTAATATTATTTTCTGATTGTGTGATTTACGCAAGTTCTTATATTCTTAAGAAATACTAAATCTTTTTATATCTTTTTTATAAAATTTTGGTTACTATTCGTCCTTATTTAAATCAAATAATACAAAGGGTTTCTTAATGGATCTTTTTAAACTTAACGCACACGGGACAACCGTGAAAACAGAGTTTACTGCTGGCTTTACAACATTTTTAACAATGATGTATATCATTCCTGTAAATGGATTTATTCTTGCTGATGCAGGACTACCTATGGATGCAGTTGTTACCGCAACTGCCATAATTACTATTTTAGCTACACTTTTTTCTGGTCTTTGGTCTAATACACCAATTGCTATGAGTGTTGGTATGGGATTAAATGCTTATTTTTCTTACGGTTTAGTACTTGGAATGAAAATTCCTTGGGAAACTGCACTTGGAATTGTATTTATATCTGGTTTCTTATTCGTTCTTCTGTCTTTTACAAACTTCCGGGTTTGGATAATGACTTCAATTCCATTAAATCTAAGACGAGCAATTTCTGCTGGTATTGGTACTTTTATTGCTTTTATTGGGCTTAAAAATATGGGAATGATTGTTGATCATCCAGTAACTTTAGTAACTTTAGGTGATTTTTCAAATCCTAATGTTTTAATCGGAGCTCTAGGTTTAGTTTTAGCATTTTCTTTTTATGCATATAGACTAAAAGGTGCATTTATATTCTCAATTCTAATAACATCATGTGTTGCTTGGTTTTTTGGATTATCTCCAGTACCTACTGAAATTATTTCGCTTCCAGCGTCAATTGCTCCTATTGCTATGAAACTAGATATAATGAGTGCATTAACTTTATCATTATTCCCTGTAGTTATTACTTTTTTAATTACAGATATGTTTGATACTTTAGGTACTTTAACAGGTGTTGGAACAAGAGCTAATCTTTTTCAAGAAAATGACAAAAATGATAAAGCTTTACAAAAAACTTTAGAAGCAGATGCAATTGCAACTGTTGGTGGAAGTTTATTAGGTGTATCTACTACTACTTCATTTATTGAAAGTGCATCAGGTGTAGAAGCCGGTGGAAGAACAGGACTAACAGCTGTGTTTACAGCAGGATTTTTTGTTTTAACACTATTTATGTTACCACTTTTTAAATCAATACCTGGTAATGCAATTTACCCTGTATTAGTTGTTGTTGGAGTGTTAATGTTTACAGAATTAGGTAAAATTAATTTTGAGAAAGCTGGTTTCGCAACTGGAGCAGCGGCATTTTTTATTGTTATATTAATGCCATTAACTTTCTCAATTACAAATGGTATTGCCGCAGGTTTTATGATTTATACTATAATTAAATTAGCAAGAAGAAAATTTGAAGACTTAAATGTTGGTATTTTATTAATAACAGCAATTTCGTGTTTAGTTTTCGTATTACAAGGATAGATTTTGGAAATAGAAAAATATTATTACTCATATGATGAGTTTAGAGAAGATACACAAATATTAGCAGACAAATGTAGAACATTTAACCCTGATGTTGTTTTAGGTGTTGCTAGAGGTGGATTAACTTTATGTCATCTAATTGCACAAGCATATAATTTAAGAAATGCGTTTACAATAAACTCAATTCATTATAATGGAACTCAAAAGTTAGATACTTTTGATATTTTTAACATTCCTGATATGTCTACTGCCAAAAGAGTTTTAATTCTTGATGATATTGTTGATTCTGGTGAAACTATGAGAGAAATTATAAAAGTTTTATGTGCTAAATTTCCAGAAACGGAATTTAAATTAGCTACAATCTTTTATAAACCATCTGCTTGTATCCAACCTGATTATACAGTTAAAGAAGCAAATAAATGGATCGACTTTTTTTGGGAAGTTGACATCAAATAATTTATTCTTAAAGGCAAACTATTTTTAGTTTGCCTTTTTTTATGCTCAAAAATCATAATTTAACTTCATTTTTATTAGATATTGAATATACTTATAAAAAACATAATTGGAAAAATATGACATTCATAGATTTTAAAAAACTACTACTAGATGCAGAACTTACAATACCTAAATTTACTAACCTTATTAAAGTAAGTGAGAAAAATATTCAAGCTTATAAAAAGAAAAAAGAAGTTCCAAATGCAATTGCTGCAATTGCCGCTTGTTTTGCACAAATGAATAAAGAAGGAAAAGATTTTAGAACTTTAATTACAGATTTAGAATTAAAACAAAAAGAAAAAAAAGGTTCTGGTTTTTCTGCTAAAAAGAAAGAAAAAGATAAAGATAAAAAAGAAAAGAAAAAAGAGAAAAAAGAATTATAAGCCTTAGCTCTTTTTAGATATACTTCCTAAATTTTAAGGAGTATATTTGAAAACTACACATACCACAAAACTTATACTATTAACTGCCTCTTTTATGATGGCTCTTACAACTATTTTAGGCGCTTTTGGTGCACATGCTTTAAAAACTATTTTAGACGATTATTCATTAAATGTATTTGAATTAGCTATTAGATATTCTTTTTATAATACTATTGCTTTATTTGCTTTAGCTTTTATATCAACACTATTAATAAATCAAAAAAAGATCAAGATTTCATTTTATTTAATATTTATAGGAACATTAGTTTTTACTTGTTCTTTATATGCTTTAGCTCTTTTAGGAAAACCAATTCTAGGAGCAATTACTCCAATAGGTGGAGCGTTAATAATTATTGGATGGATAATAACATTTTATGTAATTTACAAGGATTTAAAAGTTGACTGTGATTAAAAGAATTGAAGTAATTAGAGATTCATCTTTATTCTCAAATATTACAACATTTATCATATTATTTTATGCCTGTGTATTAGGATTTAAAACAGTAGATGAAGTAGAAACGCAGTATTCTTTTCTTCTATTATTAAGTGATTATTTTGTAACAATATATTTTGTATTTGAATTAGCAATTAAAATGATTGCTGAGAAAAAGTTCAAAAACTTTTTTAAATCATCTTGGAATATATTTGATTTTGCAATTGTATTTATTACTCTTTTACCTTTAGAGAGTTCAGGTTTTGCAGCAATTGCAAGACTTCTAAGAGTATTTAGAGTTTTAAGAGTATTTACTTCACGGCCTGAGCTTAAAAAAATAATTGATATGTTAGTTAAAGCAATACCTTCTATTATTGATATTGTAATTTTAATGTTTATAATATTTTATATTTATGCAATTATTGGAAACTTTTATTTTAGAGATTTACCTTCTGGTCTTTGGGAGAACTTTTTAATTTCAATGCTTACACTTTTTAGAGTTCTTACTTTTGAGGATTGGACTGATGTAATGTATGAAGCTATGGAAGTATATCCTTGGGCTTGGACATACTTTGTATCATTTATCATAATTGCTGCTTTTGTATTCTTTAATTTATTTGTAGCTGTAATTATTGGAGAAATGCAAAAACTTCAAGATGAAGAATTAAAAGAAGAAATTCATGAAGATTCAAAAAAATTAGATTTAATTTTAGAAGAAATGAAAAGTCTTAAAAAAGAAATCAATGAATTAAAGTCTAATAAATAAAAACTTTTTCAATTATTGGATCTGGATATTTAGGATATGCATTAGCACAATATATTAAAATTAAGTACTAGGTCTTCTTCATTTACTAGTTTAAATGAAGAAGGTTTAACTGTACATTTTTTAAATGAAGATATCTTAGAAAACTTATCTTCTTTATTAAACTGTGATATCTTATTAATAAACTTACCACCTTTAAAATCAAAAAATTATTTACTTTTTTAGAAAATATATATAATAAAATACAAATTAATACTAAAGTAATATTTATTTTTTCTACCTCTGTTTATTCAAAAGATGAAAATACGTATGATGAAAGTTTTTCTCTTAATGAAAGTTTGGTTTCTTTGGCTGAAAAGCAAGTAGAATATAAAACTTCTGTAATATTTAGATGTGCAGGTCTTATGGGATATGAAAGAATTTCTGGTAAGCATTTTTCATCTAAAACGCTAACTTATGCAAAAGAAAAAACAAATTACGTTCATAGAGATGATGTAATTAGAGCTATTTTATTTGTTATTGATAATAAGATAAAAGGGATTTATAATTTATGTTCAAGCAAACACTTAGATAAAAAAGATAATTATGATTTTAATGCTTTAAAACATAATTATGAAAAAAGTATATATAAAGATAATAACGTAAGTATTAATAGAATAATAAATGCAAAGAAACTTAAGAATAAAGGTTTTAAATATTTATATGAATCTGCTAAAGAGTATATATAAAAGAGTTAAGGCATAGCCTTAACTTTTTTAATCGTTTGTATTAAACGCTCTATCACCTGCATCACCAAGACCAGGTCTAATGTAATCATTCTCGTCAAGTCTTTCATCAATTTGTGCAATATAAATATCAACATCTGGATGAGCATCTTGAACTTTTTTAATACCTTCAGGAGAACCTAAAACGTTTAAAGAAATAATTCTTTTAGGATTTTTAGTTTTTAAAAAATCAATACCATCAATTAATGAACCACCAGTTGCTACCATTGGATCTAATAATAATACTGTTCTACCTTCTAAGTTTGGAATATTTTCATAAAATAGTTTTGATAAAGAAGTTTCTTCATCTCTTTTCATAGCTAAGAATCCAGATCTTGCATATGGTAAAGTTTGTAAAATACCTGTCAGCATTGGCTCACCAGCTCTTAAAATTGGAACTAAAACTAATTTTTGTACTTCAATCATTTGTACATCTAAACTACCTTGCCAAGTATTTATATTTTGAGTTACTGTCTCAAAATTCTCTAATGCTTCAGATGCAATAATTCTTGAAATCTCTTCAATCGTCATTCTAAATTCATTAGATGCAGTTCTTGTATCTCTTAACCTATTTACTAAATGTTTTACAACAACATTTGTGCTTTCTTTGTACATAATCTATCCTATTTATAAAAATTCAAACCTCTTATTATACTGTATAAATAATTAGGATTCAATTGTTTTTAACATTAAATTAGCTAGAATTCCAAAATTTATAAAAATAAGGTCCTATATGAAAAAAACTACGTATAATTTTAGGCTGAAAGACTCTCTTGTTGGTCTTCAATTTCTTTTTGTTGCATTTGGTGCACTAGTTCTTGTACCAATCTTGACTGGGCTTGATCCAAATGTTGCATTATTTACAGCAGGTTTAGGAACATTAATATTCCAACTTGTAAATAAAAAGAATGTTCCTCCAATCTTTTTAGCTTCTTCTTTTGCATTTATTGCACCAATTTCTTATGGTGTGCAAACTTGGGGAATTGCTGGGACTATGTCAGGTCTTATTGCAGCTGGTATATTTTATGTATTATTATCATTTTTAATTAGAATACGAGGTTCTGGATTTTTACATAAATTATTGCCAGCTGTAGTAGTTGGTCCTGTAATTATGAGTATTGGATTAATTCTTTCACCAGTTGCTGTTAATTTAGCAATGGGTAAATCAGGTGATGGTTCACTTATTCTAATTCCTCAAGAACAAGCTATGGTTATTTCAATGGTAGCTTTATTTGTAACTGTATTTGCTTCATTAATTGGAAAAGGGTTTTTAAAATTAATTCCAATTTTACTAGGAATAATTTCTGGTTATATTGTTGCATTATTTTATGGTTTAGTTGATTTTACAATTGTAGCAAACGCAGCTTGGTTTGCTATACCTTCATTTGTTGCACCTGAACTTAATTGGCATGCAATTATATTCATTTTACCAATTGCTATTGCTCCTGCAATTGAGCACATTGGTGATATGTTAGCTATTTCTAATGTTACAAAAGAAGATTATTTACAAAATCCAGGTTTAGAAAATACTCTTTTGGGTGACGGACTTGCGACTTGTGCTGCATCAGTATTAGGTGGACCTCCTAATACTACGTATTCAGAAGTAACAGGTGCAGTAACTCTAACAAAAGCATTTAATCCAGCAATTATGACTTGGGCAGCACTTTGTGCAATTGTTTTAGCATTTGTTGGGAAACTAGGTGGTTTATTAGCAACTATTCCAACTCCAGTAATGGGTGGAATTATGTTATTACTATTTGGTATGATCGCTTCAATTGGTATTTCAACTCTTGTAAAAGAAAAACCAGACTTCTCTTGTCCTAGAAATATGGCAATTATTTCAATGATTTTAGTATTCTCAATTGGTGGAATGACTTTTAATTTTGCAGGAGTAGGTTTCTCTGGAATTGGACTTGGTGCAATTGTAGGAATTTTATTAAATCTAATTTTACCACAGCCTAAATCATAAACAAAAGAGCTTTTGCTCTTTTGTTTAGACTTATTAAAAAAACAATTCTTGTATTTACTCTTCTAAAATTTAATACTATATATAATATTATTTATTAAAATATAAATACTTATTATTATTTCAAAATTATAGTTATAATCCTTTAAAGTATGGCAATTTAAGGTGAAAAGTGCTATCATTTTTTATTAAAAAATCTAGTTTATATATAAATAATACTTATAAAACAATTCTAATATTTATTACTTTTAAAAGGATATTTAGAAAATATACTAAAAATGAGATGACAAATGAGATCACTACTAATATTTTTCCTGTTAATTACTTTTTCAAATGCTAATATTTCAATTGAAAATGCTTGGAAAAAAGTTCTTCTACTTAATGAAGGATTAAAAGCTTCAAATGCTGATGTTTTATATGCAGATGAACTAAATAAAGCTACAAGTTCATTTTATTTACCAGAGTTAAATTTAAATACTTCGTATACGAGATTAGAAAAAGATATACAAATGTCTAATCCTCTTATTCCTATACAAGGTCTTTTGGGAACTCTTGCTGGTAAACCAATACCCATGCCTGATAAAATAACACTACAAGAAAAAGATATATTTTCTTCATCTTTATCTTTATTGTGGCCAATTTACACAGGTGGAAAAATAGATGCTGCAAGTGATTTCTTTAAAGCAAAAAAAGAAGAAGCACAAGCAAAATATAAACTTAATAAAGATAAAGTTTTTTTGAAACTAATTAAATCTTATTATGGTGTTTTACTTGCAAAAGAGTTATTAAATACAAGAGAAGAAGCTAGAAATTCTTTAGAATTACATTTAAATAATTCAAAGATTTTAAAATCTCAAGGTCAAATTGCAAGTATTGATTTATTAAATGCAAAAGTTAAATTAGATTCTGCAAATATAGAAAATACTAAAGCAAAACATAAATATGAGATTACAAAACTTTCACTTAAAAATTTGATTAATTCTAACGATTTGCCATCTTCATCTTTATTTATTTCATCAAAAATTGAAGATAAAGAAGTTTATGAAAAACAAATGTTAGATTCATATTCAGCATTAGATATTATTAAAGCAAAACAAAAACAAGTTGATTCAAATATTTTAATTAAAAAATCAGAATATTTTCCAAAAATTGTAGCATTTGGGAATTATACTTTATATAAAGATGATTCAATTAATAGTCAAAGCAAAGCAAATTGGAATGCTGGTCTTGCATTAAAGTTTAATTTGTTTTCACGCAAGGGCAAAGCAGAGAACTTAAAAGCTGCAAGAATTATGAAAAGTAGATTATCTTATACATTAAATCAATCAAAAAGTGATTTATCTCTTTTAATTGAAAAAACATATAAAGAAATGCTTCAATTTAAAAGTGAGTATGAAGATTTAGATTCTTCTTTATCTTTAGCGCATGAAAATTTAAGATTAAGATCTTTGGCTTTTAAAGAAGGTATATCTACTTCAATTGAGGTAGTTGATGCTCAAACTTTTTTAACAGCGGCTAAAACAAAAAGATTAAATGCAATATATAATTATGTTAAAAAAGTTTCACAGCTTTGTGTTTTATCTGGGACGCGTGAAATGTTTTTTAAATTACAGTCTAGTTCAATGGAGATCAAATGAATAAAATATTAATATTTATAATAGCTTTAATAGCTGCTATTATTTTGTGGGTAGGCAGTACTTTTTACCAAGCATACCAACCAAAACCTTTAAGTATTCAAGGTGAGATAGATGCTCAATCTTATAATATTTCTTCAAAAGTAGCAGGTAGAATAAGTAAAATATCTGTTAAAAAAGGTGATATTGTTAAAAAAGGTGATTATATTTTTTCAATTACATCTGATGAAGTAAAAGCTAAATTAAAACAAGCACAAGCTTCTAAAGAAGTTGCAGAGGCTATTAAAAATAAAGCTGATAAAGGTGCAAGAGTTCAAGAAATAGCAGCTTCAAAAAGTCAATATCAAAAAGCATTAGTAGCTCAAAAACTTATGAATACTACATATAAAAGAATTAAAAAATTATATGATGAGGGTGTAATATCTCAACAAAAACACGATGAAGTATATGCAAAACTTGAAGCTTCAAAATATACATCTTCTTCTGCAAAACAGTTATATTTAATGTCAAAAGTAGGCGCTCGTATTGAAGATAAAAATGCAGCAAGAGCTAAAGAAAAAGTTTATGCTGGAAAAATTGATGAAGTTGAAGCATATATCAAAGAGTTAGATATTTATTCTTTCCAAAGAGGTGAAGTTACTTCTGTTTTAATTCAAGAAGGAGAATTATCACCTAGTGGTTTTCCAATTGTTACTTTAACTGATATGAATAATTCTTGGGCTCGGTTTACTATTAGAGAAGATTTACTTCCAAGCTTTAAAAAAGGCACTATTTTTAAAGTTAAAATACCTGGTTTAGGAAATCTGTCATATGAATATAAAGTAAGTTTTATATCTGTAATGGGAAACTATGCAATTTGGAAAGCATCTCAAGCTGGAAAAGGTTTTGATATGAAAAGTTTTGAAGTTCATATGGAAGCTGTTGATAAAATTAAAGACTTAAGAGTTGGAATGAGTGTATTACTAGAATTATGATTAATGCATTAAAACTAGAATTAAAAGAGATTAAAAATTCATTTTATCTCTTTTCTTTACTTACTTGGCTTCCTTTGTTAAACTTTTTTCTAATTATAATGATTTTTCATGGAGGTACTGCTCAGAACTTAGCTATCTCTATCGTTGATTATGACCAAAGCGCACTTTCAAGAAAAATAATACAAGATATTAATGCAACTTCAACCTTAAGAGTTAAATATATTCATTCAAATGTAAAAGAAGCAGCAAGAGATATATCTGCTAATAATATTTATGCAACTTTAGTTATTCCTAATCATTTTGAAAAAGATGTATTGTTAGATAAAAATCCAAAACTTACTGCTTTTATAAATGCTCAATATTTATTAATTGCAAAAATGGTGAAGTCAACTTTATCAGGAACACTAAGAGAAAGTTCAGTAAAAATAGATTTTTTAAATGCCTTAAAAAACAAATCTGCAGTCTCTGAGTCAAAATCTGCAGCAAATCCTATTAATATCCAAGTTACAGCTTTTTATAATACTTATAAAAACTATTTCTTATTTTTAGTATCAGCAATTATTCCAAGTATTTGGCAAATATTTATAGCAATAGCAATTGTAGCTTCTATATCTCATACTTTTAAACAAAAAAAAGAAAAAGAGTTTTTTAAAGATGGAGTTATAAAAGGACTTATTGGAAAAACTTTACCATATACTTTAGTTTATTTAGCCTGGGGAATTGTATTTTTACTTTATATGTATGGATATGAATCCTGGGTATTTAAAGGATCAATACCACTTACAATATTAGCTATGTTTTTAACAATATTAGCATATCAAGCAATATCTTTATCTTTCTTTTGTATAAGTTTTCATCCCCTTCGTGCTCTTAGTATGACAGCTTTATATACAGCTCCTGCTTTAGCTTTTGTGGGAATTACTTTTCCAACTGAGAGTATGTCTGGTTTTGCAACATTTTGGCATAACATATTACCAATTTCACATTATTTAAAAATACAAATATTAGAATCATCAAGAGAAATAGACTTTTTACTTGTTTGGCCTATGTTTAAATCTTTATTATATTTTTTACCTATGTGGTTATTTGTTATTTATAAACTTAGGAAAATTAAATGACTTTTTTAGAAGTATTAAAATTTGAGTTTAATAATGTTATAAAAAATATTCCTATTCTTATGACATCAATTGGTGCAGTTATACTGTATTCATTCTTTTATCCACAACCTTATACAAATGAAGTTGTTCAAACATTAAGAGTTTCTGTTGTTGATTTAGATAAAAGTGATCTTTCAAGAAAACTAATATTCTCACTTAACTCAAGCCCCCAAATAGAAGTGTATAGACAAGATTTATCTTCAAATGATGCAAAAAAAGCCTTGTTAGAGAATAAAGTATCTGGACTTATTATAATTCCAGCTCATTTTAAAAAAGACCTGCTTTTAAAAAAGAGTCCTACAATTGCTCTTGGAGCTGATGCTAATTATTTTTTAATTTATGGAAGTATAGTTGAGGGAGCTTTAAAAAGTATACTAACAAAAGCTGCTAGTATTAAAGTATCAAATTTACTTTTAAATGACGTACCTTTAGAATCTGCAAAAGAATCATTTACATCTTTTTCTCTAAAATCTATATATTTATTTAATCCAGATATGTCTTATACCTATTATATCATTCCTGCTGTTTTTGTACTAATCCTGCAACAAACTATACTAATGGGATTAGGTATGCTTGGAGCTTCTTATAATGAGAATAAATATAAAGTTGATGCATCTATTTGGATGAAAATATCTTCAAGAGTAATAATTTTTGGATCTTTGTTATTTATTAATACTTTATATTATTTTGGATTTACATTTGAGTTCTTTCATATACCTCATTTAGCAAATCTTACAGATATGCTTACATTAATGATTCCTTTTATTTTATCAACAGTTTTTTTAGGAATATTATTTGGAGCACTTTTAAAAACTCAAGAACTAGTAACTCCTATTATTCTTTTTACATCTTTACCTATTATGTTTTCAGCAGGTTTTGTATGGCCAATAGAAGCGATACCTGAATTTATTACTTATTTGTCTTTATTTTTCCCTTGTACTCCTGCTATTCAAGGATTTCTAAAACTAAATCAAATGGGTGCAGATTTCGAATCTGTATTAGTTCAATATGGTATTTTATGGCTTCAAGCTATTTTATATTTACTTTTAACTATATATGTTTTAAGAAGAAAAAAAGATTATTATAATTAAATCAATAATTATAAAATAGTTATGAGTAAGATAGTATCTATTTTACTCATAAAAATTAAAATAGTAAATAAGTAAAAATAATTTCATTAAATTTAATATAAAGTCAGTAGCATATAAATAAAAATATTAAAGAATAGGATATTTATGAATAAACTAAAGGCTGAATTTATACTGATTTATGTTGCATTTTCTTGGGGAATTGGTTTTCCACTTATGAAACTTGTACTTGATGAAAATGATACATTTACAATATTATGGTTACGTTTTTCTTTAGCCGCATTAGTATTTGCACCTTTTTTAATTAAATCAAAAGCTATATTTAAAATAAAAACATTATTAATTGGTTTAATTTTAGGTGTTTTTCTTTTTCTCACTTTTTCATTTTTTATAGTAGGCCTAAACTACACATCAGCTTCAAATACTGGTTTCTTAGCAGGACTTGGTATTATTTTTGTACCTATTTTCTTATCAATTATTAAACAAAAACTACCTAGTATAGATAGTAGTATAAGTGCTTTCTTAGGAATTACAGGAATAATTATAATTAGTGGTGTGAGTATGGGTGAAGTTAATAAGGGAGATATATTCGTTATTCTTGGAGCAATAACAAGTTCTATACATATAATAATTCTTGACCAATTTGTTAAAGAAGAAGATTGTATTCCTTTAACTTTCCTTCAATTATTAGTAATGGCTATTTTAGCAATGATAGTTGCATTTTATAATGATAACTTATTACCAAATGAATTTTCTTCTGACCTTATACTTAGTATTGGTATCACGGCAATATTATCTACTGCAATAGCTTTTTGGTTACAAACTAAGTATCAATCTCAAACAAGTGCAAATCGAGCAGTACTAATTTTTAGCCTAGAGCCAATATTTGCAGTGTTTTTTGCAGCTATATTATTAAATGAAAAAATCACAGTATCACTTTTTATTGGTGGTGGAATAATAGTATTAGCAATGATTTATCCTTTGATTCATTCTAAAATTACGAGAAAAGATATTGATTTATCTTCTTGTGAAAATTAAAATAAATTTATAAATCAAGTAGTTTTGAAAGAATTAAATTTTAATAAGGAATCAAAACTCAATGATTACTTCAATTTTTTTTCTGGTGCTTATACAAGTATATTCAAATAATATATTCATATTCACTACAGATATAAATTATGATGTTAAGATTAAGTTAATATTCACATCATATAATTTCTATATAAAGGAATTATATGAAAATCTTATTATTACTGTTTTTATTTTTTAATCTATTAAATGCTTTAAGTATAAATGAAACAAAACATTTATTAAATAAAACTTCCTTTTCTTATTCTAAAAATGATCTTAAAATATATTCTAAATTCTCAAAAGAAGAAGCTATTGAATATTTAATTAATCAATCTAAAAATCAAAATATTCTTGATCTTCCAAAAAATATAAAAAAAGTATCAATTATTGATAAAAAATATAAAAAATTATCAAGAACCGAAAAAAAAGAAATAAGAAAAAGTCAAAAAATAAAAATAAAAGAATTGCAAATTTGGTGGATGAAAATGATGTTAAATCCATCTTTTTCATTTAGAGAAAAAATGACTCTGTTTTGGCATAATCATTTTGTATCATCTTATGATGTTGTAAAGAATCCTTTCTTTATGTTAAAACAAAATGAACTATACAGAATAAACTCACTTGGAAACTACAAGAACCTTGTTCATAAGTCTTCTAAAGATTTAGCTATGTTAATATTTTTAGATAACAACTCAAATAAAAAATCATCTCCTAATGAAAACTACGCCAGAGAGCTCTTAGAGCTTTTTACTTTAGGTGAGGGCAATTACTCAGAAAAAGATGTAAAAGAGGCTGCAAGAGCATTTACAGGTTGGAGAGTTAATAAAAGAAAAGCTTTATTTAAAAAAGCTAAAAAACATCATGACTATGAAACAAAAATCTTTTTAAAACAAAAAGGAAACTTTGATGGTGAAGATATAATTAATATTATATTCCAACAAAAACAAACATCAATTTTTATTATTTCAAAACTATATAAAGAATTTATATCAGAAGATTTAAATATGAGTTTAATAGCTACTTTAGCAGATGATTTTATAAAATCAAACTATGATATTTCTTTTTTGATGAAAAATCTTTTATTATCAAAAGACTTTTGGGATAATAAAACAAATCTAATTAAAAGTCCAATTGAATTTATGATTTCATTATATAAAAACATTAATATAGACTTAAGAGAAAAAGATTATAAATATTTCCTAAAAACTTCAAAAGCTTTAAATATGCAATTATTTAATCCTCCTGGTGTAAAAGGGTGGAGAGGGAATAAATATTGGATTGATAGTACTTCTATAATATTAAGACAAGAGTTTTTAAATAGAACAATAAGAAGACATTTAAATAAAAAGAAAATAAATGAATTAAATATATCTTCACTATTAGAGTTTGAAGAATATTTTTATCCAAAATTCTTAAATATTAAAAATGAGAAAATAAATAAAAGTTTTAAAAAACATAAACATTTGAAAAAAACATATATGTATTTATTAAATAATTCAATATATCAGTTAAAATAAGGAATAAAATGAAAAGAAGAAATTTTATAAAAACATCAATTTTAACAGCTTTATATTTAATCGCACCTCTTAATTTAAGTGCAAAAGAGAATAAAAAGAATAAAGATAAAACATTAATTTTAATAGAATTAAATGGAGGAGTAGATTATTTAAATACTATTATTCCACATAAAGAAAAAAACTATTATTCCTTAAGACCAAATTTAGCTTTAAATTCAGATGAATATAATATTTTAGATAAAAACTTAGCTTTAAATTCATCTTTGCCTTTTTTATATAAAACATATAAAAACAAAAACTTAGCAATTATAAATGGTCTAGGATATAAAAAACCTAATTTATCTCATTTTAGAGCTATTCAAATAGTTGAAACAGCAAGCGAATCAGATGAGTATTTAAGTAAAGGATGGTTAAGTTATCTTGAAAATATAGATCTTTCAAAGCAAAGACCTGCACAAGCTATAGTAATTGGTAAAAGGAAAAAACCTTATTTGTTTTCATCAAATATAGATATTCTTCAAATAAAAAATGTAAAAGATTTTATTAAGAAGTCATCATATTTAAAAAATGAAACTTATTCTTTAAATAATTCTTCTGAGCTAAACTTTTTATCAAAACAAAAAGAATCAATTATAAGAGCTAATAAAAGTTTATCATTATATATAAAAGAAGATTTTAAAAGTAGCAAAGATTTTGAATTCTGTTCATTATCTAAATCATTTAAAGAAGCTTTAATTTTATTAGACTCAAAACTTTCAATTCCAGTAATAAAAGTATCTCAAAAATCTTATGATACTCATTCAAATCAAAAAGAAAGATTATCTTCTTTACTAAAAGATTTAGATAAAAGTTTAGAGTCTTTTGTATATGAGCTAAAAAGAAGAGATTTATATGAGAATGTATTAATTATGACTTATAGTGAATTTGGAAGAAGAGTTAAAGAAAATGGATCTAGCGGGACGGATCACGGAACAGCAACTTTTTCTTTTATTTTAGGAGGAGATGTAAAAGGTGGAATGTATGGTGAGTATCCATCTTTAAATAATTTAGAGAAAAATAACCTAATTTATACTCTTGAGTACAAAACTTTATACAATACTATTCTTTCTAGGTGGTTTTTACTAAAAACTAACAAATTTAATACTTATGACATATTAAATTTCATATAATAGATAAAAAATATATAGGATTAATTATGGCAAAAGAACACCAATTTGATATTTCAGCAAAATTAGATTTTCAAGAACTTAAGAATGCAATCGTTCAAGCTCAAAAAGAGTGTAATACTAGATACGATTTTAAAGGTATGGACAAAGAAATTAATTTTAATGAAGGAGCTAAAACAATTACTATTATTTCTGCAAGTGATAATAAAGTAGATGCAATTTATGATGTTTTACTTTCAAAACTAAATAAAAGAGGAATTCCTATTAATTCGCTTGATGAAGCAAAAATGGAAGATTCTTCAGGTGGAAATAGAAAATATACTTATCCTTTAATTGATACAATTCAAAAAGATGAAGCTAAAACTATTCAAAATGAAATTAAAAAATTAAAATTAAAAGTAAAATCAGTGAATCAAGGTGACGAAATTAGAGTTACTGGTAAGAATTTAGATGATTTACAAACTGTAATGGCTCACTTAAGAGGCTTAGATTTAAAATCACCTTTAGTATTTGATAACTTTAGATAGATTTAGCATATAGAAAAACTAGCCTTTGGCTAGTCTTTTCTAAACTTTCTGTTTGCATCTCTTTTAGTCGTTTTTTTAGACTTAAGAGCTGGTTTAACATAAGGTCTTTTTTTAGGCATCTTCATACCTTTTTTCTCAGCTAGAGAAACTCTTTTAAATCTTGCAACTCTATGCTCTTTTTCAGTTAACTCAAAACCATCTAATTGCTCTTTATTAATTTCAAGCATTAAATCTTTTTGAATTTCAGCAAATTGTTTGTAATCTTTTACTGTTAATAAAGTAATTTCACAACCTCTATTTCCAGCTCTTCCTGTTCTTCCAATTCTATGAGTAAAATCATCAGTTGTTTCAGGTAGTGAGTAATTCACAACTATTGGTAATTGAGGAATATCTATTCCACGTGCAGCAATATCAGTAGCAATTAAAACTCTAATTTCACCAGCTTTAAATTTTCTCATAGCTCTTGCTCGTGCTGGTTGTTTAATATCACCATGAATACAAAGTGAAGTTAAACCATCTAAATTTAAATGTTCAGTTAAAGTATCTGCCATTTTTTTAGTATTTACAAATACTAATAATTGAGAATAGTTTTTAGATCCAATTAAAAATGATAACATCTCTTTTTTCTGTTCTGAATCTACAGAATAAGCAATATGATCAATTAATTTAACTGTTTGTCTTCTATTTGTAACTTCTACAACAACAGGTCTGTTTAAAAATTCTTTTGCAAGTTTTTTAACATTCTGAGAAATTGTTGCCGAAAACATCATAATTTGTCTTTGAGGAGAAATTAAAGAAATAATACTTTCAATTTCTTTTACAAATCCTAATTCAAGCATAGTATCAGCTTCATCAACAACCATCATATTAACAGAAGATAAATCTAAACCTTTGTTTACAATATGATCTTGTAATCTACCAGCTGTTGCTACAATAATATCTACACCTTTTTGTAGTTTGATTTGTTGAAGTTTATTTGAAACTCCACCAAAGATTTCAGCATGTACAATATTCAAGTGTCTTGAATAATGTGAAATTGCTTTTGAAATTTGTTTTGCTAGTTCTCTTGTAGGAACTAAAATTACACATCTAAGTGTTTTTACTTCATGGTGTTGAGTATCTTTAAGTTTCTCTAAAATTGGTAATACAAAAGCAGCAGTTTTACCTGTACCACTTTTTGCAGCTCCAATTACATCTAAACCTTTTAATAAAATAGGTATAGTTTTTTTTTGTATTTCCGTAGGATTTTCATATCCTTCTTCTACTAGTGCTTTTAGAATCTCATCACATAGTGCTATTGAACCAAATGTTTTGATAGTATGTCCTTCTTTTGCCTCTTTATTAGAGGTCAATTTTTTTGCATTATAGCATAAAAACTAAACAAATTACCCTAAGGGTAAATTGTTGTTTTTTATCCTAATTCATCATTTAAATAATCATCAATTAATTTAACTAAATCTTCGAATTTTTTATCACCTTGTTTATTAAATAAAACAATCTCTTCACCATGATCATCGTGAATAAAATGCTCTTCTTTTATAATATGTGAATATAATTCTTTTACATCATCAGTTGATTCTATTTTATTAAAAAGAAACCAGAATACTGTTGTTTCTTCATGCCGCAATAAACCATAAGTTTTTTCTTCATTAATATAATCTTGAATAGTACCGTTTGTAAAACTAGCACCAACAACAATATCATTTTCGTTTAATAACATTTCCATTTTTTCTACCTTTGTTTTTCAAATGGAATAATAACAAGTTTTCCTTAAAAACATTAACTAGTTTAAATATTTTTATTCTTTTAATATAAATAAATTTATAATAAGAGATATAAAAATACAAGGAGGTAATTAGTGAATATGAGTATAAACTATTTTATCGACGTTATTGTAAAGGTTGCAAATAAAAGGTCGAATGTATTTGTAAATTTCAATAATTAAATATTTAAAATTTTAGACAAATTTTACCCAATCCGTAAAACGCCTACAAACTCCTTGTAGGTGTTTTTATTTATTTAGATATAATCTTTCTAATTATATATCAAATATTTTAATTTAAAATGTTCATTAATAAATTGATTTTATAATAAATAAGGATAAAAATGAATGAATTTTCACTAATTGCTCGAAGTATAAATGACTTTTTCTCAAAACCCATGTTAAAAATAGCTTTTATACCTTTACTTGTAGTAATTATTTTAATGTATGTAATATTTTTTATGGCAGCTGATTTTGGGTTTTCTGCTTTACAAGATGTTATTGCTGCTGCTCAAAATGGTGATGAAATAATTGTTGATGATAATGCACCTATATTTTTTATATGCTTTGTTTATCTTGCAGTATTTTTTTCTAAATACGCAATTACTTCTTGGTTAGTAGGATTCCTATTTTATACTGTAGGTAGTATTTTTATAATGATGTTTTCTGTATTTTTAACTTTAATAATAGTAGGCTTTTTAACACCTTTAATTTTAAAGATTTTGCATAAAAAACATTATTCTCATTTAGAATTTTATGATAGATCAACTATTTCAGGTGCCCTGTATATGTTAATTAAATCTATTTTAATTATGTTTGGTCTTTTTATATTATTAATTCCTGTATATTTTATTCCTATACTTAATATAATAGCTTTTAATATACCTTTTTATTATCTATTTCATAAACTATTAAATTATGATGTTTCATCTACTATTATGAGTAAAGAAGATTATTTAATTATTAATGATAAAAATACAACAAGTTTTAGACTTCGAACATTGTTTTTATATTTTGTATCAATGATTCCATTTATTACTCTATTTTCTGCTGTATTTTATATTATATATATTGGAAATGCTTATTTTAAAGCTTTAGAGAGATTTAAAGGTGTCAAAAGTTCAAAAGAGAATATAGATATGATTAAAAATGAGACTTTAATCAAATAAGAGAATACAAATTATGAAAATCATAATTTGTATTAGATTAAGAGTTTATATCCTGTTCCTTGAACATTTTTTAAAATCTTAGCTGGTAGTTTTTTTCTGAAGTTTTTAATAAATAATCTTAGAGCATTTTGAGTCATAACAGAATTCTCATCCCATAAAATATTCTCAATTTCAGTATAATTTATAATTCTATTTTTTTGTAATAATAGTTTTAAAAATATATTCTCTTTTTTTGTTAATAAATATTCTTCATCTGGACCTTTTACCAGTGATAAGCTTTCATCATAAGACCAAGATGGAATTATATTATAAATGCTAGAACCTTCATAACTTTTAATAAAGTTTTCTAAAGCATCTTTGATTTTTGATTCAGTAATTGGTTTTACAATATATTTCACTAAGTGTAATTCTGTAGCTTCTAACATATATTCTAAATCAGTATGTGCAGATGTAATAATAACTCTTGTTTTACTATCTCTTTTTCTTACTTGTTTTAATAATTCAATTCCAGTTAGTTTTGGCATTTGAATATCAGTAATAATTAAATCAGGTTTTTTTTCATGATAAAGTTTTAAAGCTTCTTCACCATTTGAAGCTAAATAAATTTCTTTAAATAAACATTGAAAGATTTCATTTAGGTTATTTTGAATACCTGCTTCATCTTCTGCGTACAGTAAAGTAAAGCTTTTAAGTTTATTTACTAAGTCTTGTGTCATATATGAACCTTCTTAAAAAACATTTATGCTATGATATCGAAAATTAGTTAAATAGGGATATAAGTGACCTTTATTACAGAAAAGAATGTATCAAAATCAATAATTTACTTATTTGTATTTATTATGACAGCAATGATTTGTTTAATAACGTATTTTTATGTTAAAAATACTAATGCAGATTTTGATGTTGAAATGAAAAAATTTATTGACTCATATTATTTACAAGAAAAAAGACTATTAAAAAAAGAAATTGATATTATTATTGATATTATAAAATATAATGCTACGATATCTGAAAAACCTTTAGATGATTTAAAAAAAGAAACTGTATCAATGTTAAACAACATTACTTTTGAAGAGCGCCGAAGTAATTATATTTTTGTATATGATATTTTAGATATAAAGGGTGGAAAAGACTTTGCAAGATTATTAGTTAACCCTAATAGAGCTGATTTAGTAGGTAGAGTTTTATCAACTCATTATAAAGATTTAAATGGTAAAAAATTTAGAGAAGCATTTTTAAAAGACATTAGAGAAAAAGGTGAGTCATATACACAGTATGCATATACAAAAATCTCATCTGGAAAAGTTAATCAGAAGCTGTCATATTTTAAATACTTTCCTCAATGGAACTGGGTTATTTGTGTTGGAGTATATTTAGATGATATTGAAAATGATATTGCATCTAAAAAAAGAGAATTACATATTAAATTAAAAGTGCAGTTAGTACAAACAGTACTTTTATTCTTTTTCTTTTTATCTTTAGGAATATTTTCTACAATATTTGTATCTGAAAGAATTGATGAGTTTTTCTCAAACTATAGAAAAAAAGTAAAAGTAAAATCTGAAGCTTTATGGGATTTAAATCAAACCTTAGAAAAAAGAGTTTTATTAGAAATTGAAAAGAATAGGGATAAAGAACAGTTTTTAGTTGAAAAAGCTAGGTTTATTTCTATGGGTGAAATGATTTCACATATAGCTCACCAATGGAGACAACCTTTATCTGAATTATCATCTATTTTAATGGGACTTAAGTTCAAACATTTAATGGGTAAATTAGACTCGGAATGTATGGATACAAAAGCTAAAGAAGCTGAAAAAGTTATTGATTATATGTCTCATACTATTGATGATTTTAGAAACTTTTTTATGCCAAGAAAAGAGAAACAAGAGTTTGTATTATTAGCTGCTTTATCTTCTATTTCAACTATTATTTCATCAACACTTACAAACTATAAAATTGATTTAATAATAAGTATCGAAGAAGAAGTGAAAATATATACTTATCTTAATGAATTTGAACAAGTAGTTTTAAATATTATATCTAATGCAAAAGATGTACTTATTTCAAATAATATAAAAGATCCTTATATTAAAATAACAGTTAAAAATGAAGTAGATTTTATTATTTTATATATTGAAGATAATGGTGGTGGTGTTCAAGTTGAGCCTAAATCAAAAATATTTGATCCATATTTCACTACAAAAAGTGATAGTGAAGGAACAGGTATTGGATTATATATGAGTAAAATTATTGTTGAAAAAAATATGAATGGTAAATTAGATGTTAAAAATTCCAATGAAGGTGCTATTTTTTCTATTTATTTAAAAAAAGAATATTCTTGTGATATATAAAGAAAAAAGATTTTAATCTTTTTTCTTAGTTTTATTAATTCTATCTTGTTCTTCTAATTCTTTATTCATTTTTTTAAATTGTTCTTCTTTTCTTTTTGTATAATATGCAAGCATTAAAATAACTGCTGTAACTATACTAAATCCTAGTATTTCATTAATTATATTTTCCATTTGAAATTGTATCATAATCTTTATTTTCCTAAAACTAAGTACTTTGAAGTTATAATAGATTATTAAAACAAGGATACACTAATGAAAAAAGCTATTTTACTTCTATTATTTATGTCAACATCTATTTTTGCAAATAAAATGATTTTAAAATCTTGTGTAAAAACAGACATAAGTTCTGATGCAAGTATTTTTACATGTTATACAGGAGATTATAAAGTTACATATCAATCTAAAAGAAAAAAATATATTAAAGACTTTGAAAAAATAGGTACTCCTCCTAAAATCATTCAATATATTACAAACAAGTAAGATTATAATTCTAAAAATTATTTATTAACTCTAGTTAATTATTTTTATTCTATAATTATAAAAGATAGTTGATGGTATATCAAACTCTTTTTTGACATGCTAGAAGGCTGTCGAGAAAGAGGATCGCAAGCAAGCCCTAACGGAGACCTAATTAATGGTTTTATGTACTCTTGTCCTCTTTCACCTTTTATGTATATTCCAATTTTATTATTCCTAAAACTCACATAATACTTTTATTTGAACATTATTTAAAACTTTAATACTGTTTATTTATATAAAGAAAAAGATTTGATTCTTATGCGACTAATATATAATAGTTTATAAAGTAAAATAGGCTAGAAATAAATTCCTAGCCTATTTTATATCTAATTTGCTTTTTATCCAAACATTAAATTTGGAAGCCACAGTGCTATGGCAGGGATATACGTAACTAGTATTAGTCCTACAAATATTGTCATAGTCCATGGGAATGCTGCTACAATAACATCTTTGATTGACATTCCTGTTAATCCGGACGTTACAAATAAGTTAAGTCCTACAGGAGGAGATACCATTCCTAATTCCATATTAATTGTAATTACAATACCAAAGTGAATTGGATCAATTCCAAGTGCAATTGCAACTGGAAGTAATAAAGGTACCATAATCATAATAATTGCAGATGGTTCCATAAATGATCCAGCTACTATTAGTAAAATATTTACAAATAATAAGAACATATATTTATCAACATTTGCTTCTATTAATGCTTCTGTAATTCCTTGTGGAATATTTTCAATTGTAAGAAAATGTGCAAATAACATAGCATTTGCAATAATAAACATAATCATAGCAGTAGTTTTTGCAGAATCTAAAGATACTGAATAAAACTCTCTAAGATTAATATCTTTATATACAAATACTGCAATAATAAATGCCCATACAGCTGCTACTGCTGCTGCTTCTGTTGGTGTAAATATACCACCATAAATACCACCAATAACAATTACAATTGTCATAAGTCCCCAAGAAGCATCTTTCATCTTCTGAAATCTTACTTTCCAAGATTCTGGTTCACTTCTTTTAAAACCTAATCTAACAGCTCCAATATAAGTAACAACCATCATCATAATACCTAACATAATACCAGGAACAACTCCTGCCATGAAAAGCCTACCAATTGAAACTTCAGCAGTAACTCCATATACAATTAAAACAATTGAAGGTGGAATTAAAATACCTAGAGAACCTGCAGTTGCAATAGTTCCAACTGCATATTTTTTAGGATATCCAGCTTGTATAATTGCACCAAACATAATTGATCCAATTGCTACTACTGTTGCTGGTGATGAACCTGATACTGCTGCAAATATAATAGATGCAAAAATAGCAGATATTGGAAGTCCACCTGGTAAGTGTCCTACAATAGATTTTGCAAATTCAATAATTCTTTGAGCTGCACTTCCTTTTGAAAGTAAGTTACCAGCTAAAATGAACATTGGAATTGCCATTAATGAATAATGCTCAATTTTATCAAACATAAGTCCTGATATTTCAACAGGAGAGATATCTGTAAATAACATTAATGTTGTAAATGTAGCTGCTCCTAAACAAATAGCAATAGGTGCACCTAAAATTACTAGGAAAAAGAATATACCAAATAAAACAGCTACACTCATAACATTCCTCCTGTTTTCTTCTCTACTTCTTTAACCATATCATTTAACTCTTTTACATTTTTATTTGAATTATCTTTAGATTTAACACCTAATTCTGCTAGAACCATTTCAGCTTCACTCTCTTTTAAAATCTTGTCATGCGGAGTTCTTAAAATTTCGTGAATTCTCTCAGCAACTCTATATGCTCCAAAAGCAAAAGAAATTGGAATAACTGAATATACATATTCCATTGGTAAATTCCATAAATCAATAGATTTTTCACCAAGATCATTAACTAATAACATATAGTGATAACCATAATAAGAAATTGCACATAAAAATATAAATGTTATTAAATGTGAAGCCAATAACATGATTTTTGCAACTCGAGAAGGAACAATATCTAAAACTACTGTTACTGCAATATGTGCATCTTTTTTAAAACAGTATGCTGCTCCAAAGAATACAGACCATAAGAATAAAAATATTGTAAGTTCAGTCGCCCATACTAAAGAGGCATCAAAAGCATATCGGGCAACAACATTTGTAAAAGCAATAGCAACACCTGCGGAAATTCCGAAGGCTGCTATTTTTTGGTTAATATGACCAATTATTTTACTTATAATTCTAAACATAATTATTTCGTATTTAAGGCTGCTTTGATAAGCTCTTCACCAATTACAGAAGTATCATAAAACTCAGGATAAATTTTACTTACAGCTGATTTCCATGCATCTTTTTGATCTTGTGTTAAAGTAAAGATTTCTAATTTACCTGTTTTTTCTGCATATGCTTGTAATTCTTTTAATTGAGAATTATTTAACTCTTCTGCATATTCTCGCTCTTTTTTAGTTGCATCATTAATAGCAGTTGTTACATGTGCTTGTAAATCAGCAGGTAATGAATTCCAGAATTTATCACTCATTACTACTAAATAACCTAAGTAACCATGATTAGTAATAGTTAAGTATTTTTGAACTTCATAAAACTTTTTAGTATAGATATTTGAAATTGTATTTTCTTGACCATCAATTACACCTTGTTGTAATCCTGAATATACTTCAGAAAAAGGCATCATTTGAGGATTAGCATCAAGCGCATGAAATTGTGCTTCTAGAACTTTTGAAGACATAATTCTAAACTTTTGACCTTTTGCATCTGCAGGAACAATTAAAGCTTTTTTAGCTGATGATAATTGTTTAAAATGATTATCCCAGAAATTTAAAGCAATATAACCTTTATCAGATACTAGTTTTTTAAGTTTTTCACCAACAATACCATCTTGAACTCTATGTAATTGATCTATATCTTTAAATAAAAATGGTAAATCAAATAATGCTAACTGAGGTACAATTTTACCAAATTTTGAGAAACTTGGTGCTGCCATTTGAACTGAATTTAATTTAATTGCTTTTAATACAGCATTATCTTTATATAACTGAGAAGAAGGGTAGATTTGAACATCAATTTGTTTATTTGTTAATTCTTCTAATCTTTTTTCAAAATAAACTGCTGCTTTCCCTTTTGGAGTATTAGCCGATACTACATGTGAGAATTTTAAAACATAAGTTTTTTTAACTTCTTTTTCTATCTTTTGTTCATCACTTGCTTTTTTATCACCACAACCTGTAAATAAAACTGATGCAAGTGCTACACTTGAAACTAAACCTGTAAGTATTTTTTTCATATTAACTCCTCTTAATTTTTGTTAAATAAGTATAATAAAATCTTATGTATCTATTATGTAGCTAAAACTTATTATTATTAATTAATTAATTATCTTAATATAATAATCAGAATATATAGAGAATAATCATATTTTATATTAAAAGAAGTACTTTGTTAAGTAGTCTAAAAAGTAGTACTAAAATCTTCATTAACTTTTATAAAATAATTTAAAAGACCTAAAAATAGGGGTAAAAATGTATATTTTAGTTGCTTAAAAGTGCAGTATATTACACAATTTATACATTTTAACCAATATTTAATCTTTCTTTAGTTATCTTTTATACACTTAAGGTAGAAAGTAAATAAGTATAGAAAAGGATAAGAATGGCTAGTAATTTAGATTTACTTACTTCTTTTAAAGATAACTGTGGGTTCGGGCTTGTTGCTGATTTAAAGAACAGACCAAGTCACAGAAATTTAGAAGATGCTATAGAATCACTTGAAAGAATGATGCACAGAGGAGCTGTTGCAGCAGATGGAAAAACAGGTGATGGTTCAGGTTTATTAATGTCTATTCCTGATCAGTTTATGAGAAAAGTAACAAGTGAAGAAGGTATTGAATTACCTGAGACTTATGGTGTTGCTATGATATTTACAAAAGATTTAGAAGATATTGAAGTATTTAAACAGTTTTGTGAAAAAAATGATTTAAAAACTATTTATACAAGAGAAGTTCCATTAAACAAAGATGCTTTAGGAGCACAAGCTTTAGAGTCATTACCAAATATAATACAAGTATTTGTAAGAGCTAATTCTTTAATGTCATCAAAACGATTTGATGCTATGTTATATTTAACACGTAAAGAGTGTGAACATGAATTAATTGAGCAAAAAGAATTTTATATTTCATCATTTTCATCAAAAGTTATTTCATATAAAGGTCTTGTTATGCCTACGCATATCAAACTTTTTTATAATGATTTATCAGATGAAGATTTTAAAATTACATTTTCACTGTTTCATCAAAGATTTTCAACAAATACTCTTCCTAAATGGAGATTAGCTCAACCTTTTAGAACAATTGCTCATAATGGTGAGATTAACTCAATTGAAGCTAATAGAATTAATGTTGTAATTAAATCAGAAAGAATTAAATCAGAAGTATTCTCACAAGAAGAACTAAATAGATTATTTCCTATTTTACAAAAAGGTGGGTCGGATTCTGCTTCTTTAGATAATATGTTTGAATTTTTACTTGTTAATGGAAGTGATTTCTTTAAAGCAGCAAGGGCTTTAGTTCCTGCACCTTGGCAAAATGCACCACATATGGATTCAGAACTTAGATCATTTTATGAATATACTTCAACTGCTATGGAAGCTTGGGATGGTCCTGCTGCTTTATCTTTAACAGATGGAAGATATATTGCCTGTTTAATTGATAGAAATGGTTTAAGACCTTCTAAATATGTAATTACTAAAAATCATAAACTATATATTACTTCTGAGTATGGAACAGTATCTTTAAATGAAGAAGACATACTTGAGCGTGGAAGACTTAAATCAGGTGAAATGATTGGACTTGATTTAAAATATGGAAAAGTATTAAAAGAAGATGATATTAATGATTATTTAAAAACATCTCAAAATTATACTAAGTGGTTAAATGATGATATGGAATACTTACAAGAGTATATAGATGAATCATTTATAGACACTGAAGATTATAAGTTTTCTGATTTAGATCAAAGACAAAAATATTATAATATTACTTATGAAGCATTAGATCAAATGATTGAGCCTATGAGTAAAGATGGAAAAGAACCAGTAGGATCTATGGGTGATGATACACCATTAGCCTGTTTCTCAAAAGTAAATAGAAATTTTACTGACTTTTTTAAACAAAAATTCGCACAAGTAACTAATCCACCAATTGATCCTTATAGAGAAAAAGTAGTTATGTCTTTAGAGACTGGATTTGGACAAATTCATAATATTTTAGATGAAAAATCTTCTTATGCTAAAAGATTAAAAGTAACATCTCCTATATTAATGCAAGAGAAGTTTAATGTATTAGTATCATTTGGAAATAAGACTTCACCTAGATATGACGAGTACTATAAAAATGAAACATTTAGCACAACATTTACTCATGACTTAAAAAAATCATTAGAAATATTAGCTTTAAAAGTTATTGATTCAATTAATAATAACAATGTATGTTTAGTAATATTAGATGATAGAGATTTAAACAAAGATAAAAAACTAATTCCTATGTTATTAGCAGTTGGTTATTTAAATCAAGCATTGTTAAAAGCAGGTATTAGACACTGTGCTTCAATTGTAGCTGTAACAGGAGAAGTCTATGATCCTCATATGGCTGCTACATTAATTGGATATGGAGTTACTGCTATATACCCATATATGATGTATGCTTCAACTATTGCTTTACATGAAAGACGAATTAAGTCTAAGTATGAAATGCAAAGAAAACTGAAAAATACTCAAAAAGCTTTAAATGGCGGATTATTAAAAATAATGTCAAAAATGGGTATTTGTACAGTAGCATCATATAGAAACTCTAGCTTATTTGATGTAATTGGATTAAGTGATGAAATTGTAACAGACTGTTTTGAG
This sequence comes from Campylobacteraceae bacterium, assembly GCA_013215915.1. GTDB lineage: Bacteria > Campylobacterota > Campylobacteria > Campylobacterales > Arcobacteraceae > NORP36. The sequence goes on from JABSON010000005.1 coordinate 28,921, forward strand.
GGAAGTTTTTCTGATTTAAATGGTTTAGGTTATGACGAAATTGAAAAAAGAATTGAAAAATCACATTTTAATGCATTTTATGATGATTCACATATGTTTCCTTTAGACCTTGGTGGTTTTTATAAATATATTGATGGTGGTGAGTATCATGATTATGGTCCAGATACTACATATGCTATGCATAATAAAAAAGCTAAAAATAAAGAAGATATTAGTGATTTTGATGCTTTAAGAGAATTAGTTGAAACTAGAGATAAAAAGTTTATTAGAGATTTTTTTGAGTTTAACTCAGATAAAGAAAAAATAGATTTAGCTGAGGTAGAACCTTTAGAACTTATTTTTAAAAGATTCGCTTCAGCTGCAATGAGCTGTGGATCAATTTCACCAGAAGCTCACGAAGCAATAGCAATTGCTATGAATACTATTGGTGGTATGTCAAACTCAGGTGAGGGTGGAGAAGATCCAAAAAGATTTGGAACTATTAAAAACTCTAAAATTAAGCAAGTTGCATCTGGAAGATTTGGAGTTACACCTGCTTATTTAAGAAGCGCTGAAGAAATTCAAATTAAAGTAGCACAAGGTGCGAAACCTGGTGAAGGTGGACAATTAGCAGGACATAAAGTTACAGCTTATATTGCTTCTTTACGACATACAGTTGAAGGAGTTACTTTAATTTCTCCTCCTCCTCATCATGATATTTATTCAATTGAAGATTTAGCTCAATTAATTTTTGATCTTAAACAAATTAATCCAGAAGCTAAAATTACAGTTAAACTAGTATCAACTGTTGGTGTTGGAACAATTGCTGCTGGGGTTGCTAAAGCCTATGCTGATAGAATCGTAATTTCAGGTGCTGATGGTGGAACTGGAGCTGCTCCTTTAACATCTTTAAAACATACAGGTAATCCTTGGGAAATGGGGCTTAGTGAAGCACATAATGCTCTTAAAGCTAACTCACTTAGAGCATCTGTTCATTTACAAACAGATGGTGGTTTAAAAACTGGTTTAGATGTAGTTAAAGCTGCTATGTTAGGTGCTGAATCTTATGCATTTGGAACATCTGCTTTAACGCTTTTAGGATGTAAAATTTTAAGAATTTGTCATACTAATAAATGTTCAGTTGGAGTTGCTACTCAAGATGAAGAATTAAGAGGATACTTTACAGGTACAGTTGAGAGATTAGTTTCTTACTTTACATTTATTGCCTGTGACGTTAGAGATATTTTGGCATCATTAGGTTACAAATCTATAGAAGAAATTGTAGGAAGAAGTGATTTATTAAAAGTAATAGATGATGATTTCGCACAAAAGTTTGATTTCTCAAATATATTAAGACGAATTGATGGAATTGATACTTGTCAAAAAGAGTTTAATGAACCATTTGATAAAAACAAGTTTGAAAAAGCTTTATTAAAAAAAGTTCATAGAACAATTGAAAAACCATCTAATCCTATTAAAATTAAAGAAAATATTTCAAATTTAAATAGATCATTCGGAACACTTATTTCTGGCGAAATTGCTAAATATTATGGAGATGCAGGTTTACCTGATAATTCAATGAATATTCATTTAAAAGGTATTGCAGGTCAGAGTTTTGGGGCATTTTTATCTAAGGGTATGAATCTATTTTTAGATGGTGCTGCTAATGATTATGTTGGAAAAGGTATGAATGGTGGTAAAATCATTATTAATCCTATGCATCAAGGTGAAGAGTTCACAGGTGCTGGGAATACTTGTTTATATGGAGCAACTGGCGGAAAACTATACATTCGTGCAAATGTAGGTGAAAGATTTGCTGTAAGAAACTCAGGAACAACAGCAGTAGTTGAAGGAACAGGTGATAATGCTTGTGAATATATGACTGGCGGAATTGTTGTTATTTTAGGTAATACTGGATTTAACTTTGGAGCTGGAATGACTGGTGGTTTAGCATTTGTTTATGATCCTGAAAAATCTTTTGTAGATAAAATGAATCAAGAATTAGTTGAAGCTTTAAGAATTGATACTGATGATACTGAGCGTGAAAGACTTTATTTAAAAAGACTTTTATTAGATTATATTAATGAAACTGAGAGTATTAAAGCTCAAAGTGTATTAGATAATTACAGATCAGAAATCAGAAACTTTTGGATGGTTAAACCAAAAAATATGACGGTTCTTCCATTAGATCCGGACGAAGGAGATTAGAATGATAAACTTTACTAAATTTGAAAGAATTAATCCTGAAAAAAGAGATGTGTTACAAAGGCTTAAAGATTATACAGAAGTTTATCAAGTATTTGAAAAAACAAGAGCAAAAGAACAATCTGATAGATGTATGCAATGTGGTGTTCCATATTGTCATACAGGTTGTCCTTTACATAACTTTATTCCTTCTTGGTTAAAACAAACTGCAAATAAAAACCCTGATTTAGCTTTTGCTTTATCTAATGAAACATCACCTTTTCCAGAAATCTTAGGGCGAATTTGTCCTCAAGATGTTTTATGTGAAGGTGCATGTTCTTTAAATACTGGTCATGGTGCTATTTCAATTGGAGCAGTTGAAACTCATATTTCAGAATCTGCATTTGAGAGAGGACTTAAACCTAAGTTTCCTGGAATTACATCTGATAAGAAAGTAGCAGTTATTGGATCAGGTCCTTCAGGAATTGCAGCTGCTACATATCTTTTGCGAAAAGGTATTCAAGTATCAATGTTTGAGAGAGATGGTAGAGCAGGGGGATTATTAACATATGGAATTCCAGGATTTAAACTTAATAAAGATGTAGTTCAAAGAAGAATTGACTGGTTAATTGAAGCTGGTATGGAACTTAATTTAAAATGTGAAATTGGAAAAGATAAAAAAGTTCAAGATTTAGAAAATGAATTTGATTCTATTTATGTGGCAATTGGTGCTACAAAAGGTAGATCATCTGGACTAGAAGGAGAAGATTCTTCAAATGTTTATTTTGCAATGGAATTTTTAAAAAATATTCAAAAAAGAAACTTTGGCGATAAACTTGATAACTTTATAGATGTTAAAGATAAAAAAGTACTTGTAATTGGAGGAGGAGATACCGCAATGGATTGTCTTAGAACTTCAGTTAGAGAAGGAGCCTTAAGTGTTAAATGTTTATATAGAAGAGATGAAGATAATATGCCAGGATCTAAAAAAGAAGTTGTAAATTCTAAAGAAGAAGGTGTTGAATTTGTATTTAATGTAAGTCCTAAACAAATACTTTCTGAAAATAATAAAGCAAAATCTATTTTACTAGAGAAAACTACCTTAATTGAATCTGATACAAATGAAAGAGCTAAAATTCAAATTATTGAAAACTCTGAATATGAAGAAGAAGCTGATATTATTATTTTAGCTTTAGGTTTTTCTTGTGAAAAACCAGATTTTTTGAATGAATTAAAAGTAGATTTAAATTCTTGGGGTGGGGTGGAAACTTATAATTTTCAAACATCAAATAAAAATGTATACTCAGGTGGAGATTGCCAAAGAGGTGCTCACTTAGCTGTAACTGCTGCTGCAGATGGTAGAGATGCTGCAAGAAGAATAATTAAATCATTTAATTTATAAAATAAACATATGAGCCTAGCTCATATGTTTTATTTTTCTTTTATAAAGTTTATTCTTATATTTCAAACTTAACATAAACTAAAAATTTATATATCTTTTTGAGATTTAAAGACATTATTAAAGAGAAATAGGCTATAAACAGTAAATTAATTTATAAATAGGAAATATTAATGTCTTTAATCATTACTGATGAATGTATAGCATGTGACGCGTGTAGAGATGAGTGTCCGAACACAGCAATTGAAGAAGGGGATCCAATATACATTATTGAAGCAGATTTATGTACAGAATGTGTTGGTTCTTATGATGAGCCTTCTTGTGTTGAAGTATGTCCAGTTGATTGCATAATTTTAGATGTTAATAACAAAGAAACAATGGATGAACTTCAATTTAAGTTCGAAAATTTACCAAAAGAAGAAAAATAAATGGCAAAAGTTACCACTATTATAGATATAGGTTCTAACTCAATGAGAATGGTTGTTTTAGAAAAAAGTTCAAGGTTTGCGTTTCACTTAATTAATGAAACAAAAGCAAAAGTAAAGATTTCTGAAGGTACTTATGAAAACCAAGGAAATTTACAAGAACTTCCAATGAAGAGAACCTTTTCTGCTTTAAAATCTTTTTTAAGTATTTCTTCTGCTTTAAAAGCTAGAAAAATTATTTGTGTTGCTACATCTGCTTTAAGAGATGCTCCTAATTCAAATGTTTTTTTAAACAAAGTTAAAAATGAACTTGGAATTAATATTAAAATCATTGATGGTGAAAAAGAGGCATATTATGGAGCTTTAGCTGCCTCTAATCTTTTATCTTTAAGTGATTTTATAACTGTTGATATTGGTGGTGGTTCTACTGAATTTTCAATTGTAAAAGATAAAAAAATAATTCATTGCCTTTCGTTAAAAATGGGAACAGTTAGAATGAGTGAACTTTATTTTAAAGATAATAAAATTGATGAAGCTAGAGAATATATCTTAGCAGAGTTAAAAAAACTTAAATCTTGTGGATTTGAAATACCTTCAACTGTTGTGGGTATTGGTGGAACAATAAGAACTTTAAGTAAAAAAATAATGAAAAAACAACACTACTCTTTAGATGTAATTCATGGCTTTGATTATATTGTTGAAGATAAAGAATATGTTTTTGATAAAGTATTAGCGGCATCTGATAAATGTGCTTTAAAAGAAATGGGAATCAAAAAAGATAGATTTGATACTATTAAAGAAGGTACTTTTATTTTTAAAACTATTTTAAAAGAACTTGATACTAAAAATGTTGTAAGTTCAGGAGCAGGTGTAAGAGAAGGTGTCTACTTACATGATCTCTTACGAAACTCTAATTTTAAATTTCCATCTAATTATAATGTATCTGTAAGATCTTTATTAGATAGATTTAATGTAAACCCTAAACAAAGTGCATACTTAGGTTCAAATGCTAGAAAAATATTTGATGCTTTAAGTGGTGAACATAATTTAGATATTAAATATAGAAAATTATTAGTACTTGCTTCTAAACTACATTCAATTGGAATTTTACTAAACTTCTATAAATCAAATGATACAGCTTACGATGTAATTTTATCTTCATTGAATTATGATATTACTCATGAAGAAAGAGTAACAATTGCATTTTTAATTAAGTTTTCTAAAAAATCATTAATTAAAGAAAAAGATATGTATGAGTTTGAAGAACTTTTACCATCTTTAGAAACTATGAAATATTTATCATTTATGATTTCTTTAAACTTAACTATAAACCAAGATTTTTCTTGTCCAAAAGTTGAATATAAAACAAAAGATAATAAATTAAAATTAGAATTTGAAGAAGATATATTTTTAATTCAAAATGAAATTGAAAAAATAGAAACACCAAATGAATTAAAAGTAAAAATACAAAATAATATTAAGGCTTAGCAATGAGAATAGCTATAATTAAACTCTCAGCCATGGGTGACATTATTCACGCCATGGTAGCATTACAATATATTAAAAAATATGATAAAAATATAATAATTGATTGGTTCGTAGAAAAAGCATTTAAAGCTGTTTTAGATAATAATCCAGATATAGATAATATTATTGAAATAAATTTAAAACAAATAAAAAAAGAAAAACTTTCAATATTTTCAGAAATAAAAAAAATAAAATCATATAGGAAAAATAATTATGATTTAGTTATTGATGCCCAAGGTTTAATTAAATCGGCATTCGTAGCAAAACTTTTAGCTAAAAATATTGCAGGTTTTTCAAAAACATCAATTAGAGAAGGATTAGCTTCTTATTTTTATACTAAAAAAGTCGAAATAGCTTATGATGAAAATACTATTGATAGAAATACAAAAGTATTATCAAATCCTTTAGGTTTTGAAATTACTTCAAAAGATATATTAGACAAAAAGTCTTTTTTATTCTACAAAAATGAAGATAAAATTATTTATGATTATTTAGATAAAGATAAAAAGAATATCATTTTCATAATTTCTTCAACATGGGAAAGTAGAAATTACCCAAAAGAAAAGTTTGCTAATTTAGCTAATAAACTAAAAGAAAATATATTAGTAGTTTGGGCTAATGAAGAAGAAAAAGAAAAAGCATTGTGGATTGAAGATAATTCTTCTTATGTTAAAGTAATGCCAAGAATAAACTTAAATTCTTTAAAAGCCTTAATTGGTAAATCTGATTTATTAATAGGTAATGATACAGGGCCTACCCATATGGCTTGGGCATTAAATATACCATCTATTACTATTTTTGGACCAACTCCAATAAATAGAGTTTATATAACAGATATAAATAAAGTTATAAAATCATCTTCAAAAGTAAATCATTATAAATTAAATAAAAATGATTTCTCAATTAATGAAATTAAAGAAGAGAATATACTAAAAATAGCAAAGGATATACTTGATTGATTATTTAGTATTTATAATATACAAATCTTTGAATTTACTTTTTAGGTTATGCCCTAAATTTATTCTTAAGTTTATTCTTAATTTATTAGCTGGATTTGTATTTTTAATTAATAAAAAACATAAAAAGATTGCAAAGTTAAACTTAGACTTAGCATTTAAAGATGAAAAAAATGATAAAGAAAAAAATGAGATTATTAAAGCATCGTACAAAAGTTTAATTTATAATATGTATGAATTTATTGATAATCAATATGCTTCAAAAGAAGAAATCTTTTCAAAAGCAGAAATGATTGGTCAAAGATATGTTGAAGATGCAATAAAAGATAATAGAAAAATTATCTTTATCGCATCTCATTTTGGAGCCTGGGAATTAGCAGTACCTTATACAGCATTAAAATATGGAACTGTTGCAATAGTTAATAGAAGAATGAATAATAAGTTTATTAATAAAGAATACGTAAAAGCAAGAGATAAAAATAACATTATCATGATTGAAAAAAGAGAAGCTGCAAAGGGTATGATAAAAGCATTAAGAAATGGTTATCATGTTGCAGTTGCGGTTGATCAAAATACTCCAGCAGGTATTGAAATATCTTTTTTTGGTAATAAAACAAAAGCTACAGATAGTACATCTAGATTAGCAGTTAAATTTGATGCACTTTTAATTCCTGTTTTTGGAAGAATTAATAAATTAGGTGAGTATGTCGTTGAGTTTAAAGAGCCTATTGATCATCAGCTTTTAGAAGATGATAATAAGATTCACAAACTGACTCAAATGCAAGCAGATGTTATTGAAAATGAGATAAGACTTTATCCAAAACAATGGTTTTGGCAACATAAAAGATGGAAATTTTATTATTCTGACTCATATGATAAACTTTAATTTTTAGATATAATCACAAATTAAAAATATAAATTAAATAATAAACCAAGATACCAGCTACTAAAAAATACTAAATATGCGCTAGAAGGCTTAGTTCATGTAGTTAAAACAGAAAGTTTTTTTAAATTAGAGCTTTTTTGTGCAATATTTATTTTTGTAGGAATTATATTTATTGATATTAGTTTAAGTCTTAAATTAATTTTACTAATTACAGGATTCTTAGTTTTAATTGTGGAGTTGACAAATTCTGCAATAGAAAATACAGTAGATTTAATAATAAAAGATATAGGCTCAACTGCTATTATGTTTTCTATTATACTACATCTATTTTGTTGGTTTTTTATTTTACTAAATTAATACAGGGAATATAATGAATATAATAATAAAAACTCCTAATTTTATTGGTGATACAATAATGATGATGTCTGCACTTGAACTTGTGAAAATGGAATATCCAACTGCTGAAATTACTATAGTATGTAAAGAATATTCTAAAGATTTATTTAGATCGAAGAATATTAATAAAATCATTATTGATAACTGCAAGGGTAAAAATAGATTTAAAAAAACACTTAACTTATTAGCTGAAATTAAAAAAGAGAATTATGATTTAGGAATACTATTCCACAATACCTTCTTAGATGCTTTAATTTTTAAACTTTCAAATATAAATAAAATAATAGGTTATGATAAAGAGAATAGAAAGATTCTTTTAGATTTTCATTTAAAAATAGATAGAACAAGACATTAT
>JABSON010000050.1 GCA_013215915.1 Campylobacteraceae bacterium
CTGTTATTTTTTAACAAAAATCACATATAATTTCTAAAAAAAATAAGATTTTCATATTGTATTTTTTACAATATGAAATTTTTTTATAAAATAAATATTGCAATTTATATGAAATAAATAATTAGATTTACTCTAAATAAGAAACTATATAAATAACAAACTTACATTTAACTACCTATATTATAAGCTTTTCATTTTATTGATAATTACTATTAATAATAAAATGAAGATAATAATAAAAAAATAACAAATATACTCAAAAAATAATTTTATTATTTTATCAATAAAATAGGTTTTTTTTTATGATAAACTCTTAGGCATAAAAGATTTATATAATCTTGAATTTAGAATTTAAAAGGAAATAAAATGACTTATAACTTATCATATATTGGAAAATTATCTTTAGCAGTAAGTGTTGTATTATGTTCATCATCTAATGTGTTAGCTAATTCAAGTGTTGAAGCTATTGGGTCAACTAAAGTTTCTACTTCAAAAAATGGAGCAACTGTAGTTGGTATTGTAGCACCAAATAAAAATGGTTTATCTTATAATCAATATAATAAATATAATGTAAATAAACCAGGATTAGTTTTAAATAACTCGTTAACAAATGGTCAATCTGTTTTAGCTGGTTCTCTTAATGCAAATAAAAACTTTTCAAATCAATCAGCTTCAATAATTTTAAATGAAGTTATTTCAAAAAATCCTTCTTATATATTCGGACAACAAGAAATATTTGGTCAAAAAGCAGATAATGTATTAGTTAATGCTAATGGTATTACTACAAAAAACAGTGGATTTATTAATACTAATAGAGCAGTTTTAACTGTTGGTTCAGTATCTATTAAAAATGGAAAAATTCATAAATTTGATACAAGTGGAAATAATAATTCATTAAATATAGGACGTACTGGATTAAGTGGATCTGATTTCTTAGATTTAATGGCTCCTAAAATTAACTCACTTGGATTACTTAAAGCTAAAAAATCTGTTAATACTATAAGTGGTCATAATATAATCTCAGCTGATTTATCTAATATTGAAACTGTTAATACTAATACAAAATTAGATTCTTACTTTTTAGGTGGAATGAAAGCTAATGCTATTAATATTGTAAGTACTTCAAAAGGTTCTGGTATTAATTTATCTGGTAATTTTGAAGCAGAGAATAATTTAAGTGTAAATGATTCAGGATCTTTAAGTTTAGAAGCTGCATTATTAAAAGCTGAAAATATATCTCTTGATGCAAATAATGTAAATATAAAAGCTAAATTAGTTGAAAATAGTACTATTACTAATTCTGATGAAAATTATACTAATTACCGTGGAGCAATTTACAAAAATAAAAGTAATAAAACTCAAGAATTAAGACTAAGTTCTTTAGAAGCTAAAAATATTAAGATTTTAGCTGAAAATGAAGCATATGTATCAGCTGCAAAATTAAAAGCTAATAATATTTCTATAAAAGCTTCAACAGTTATTATAGAAAGTAAAAGAATTACTCAAGAAATGAAAGATACTAGTTCTCAATGGTTCTATTCTTGGGTACATAATTCAGATACAAAAGAAGTAAAAGAAGAACAAATTTCTTCATCTTTAACTGCATCTAATGATATTTTAATTGAATCTACAAATGGTGATATTAATTTAAAATCTGCGAAATTAAATGCATCTAATGATGTTAATTTAAAGTCATTTAATGACATTAATATAAACGCTAGTATTGCAAAAGAAGAAAACAAACATACAGTATATAGAAAAAACGAAAGTGCTTCTTTACATACAGGAACTAACTCTGATTCTTCTATTTCTGAAAATATTTCAAAAACTGAAATTAATTCAATTTCATCTATTAATTTTGATGCAGGTAATGATGTAAATATTTTATCTGCTTCATTAAAAGCTAAAAAAGATATTAATATATTAGCTAATAAAAATATCTCTATTGGTGCTGATAGTACAAATTCACAAAATCAAAAAAGTGATGACAAAACTTATTGGGGTGGAATTGGTGGAGGATCTGATGTATCATCTACATCTTCTGATACTTTAAATCATTCATCTGATTTAGAATCATTTGATATTAATTTATTAGCTTTAAATGATATTAAAATATCAGGAAGTAAAATAAATGCAAAAAACGATTTATCTGTACAAACTTCTAATGAGTTAATAATTGATAATGTATTAGATTCAAGTGAATCTACATCATCTTCTAGAAATGGAACAATTTTTAATATTACTAATAAATCAAATGATTTAAATGAAGCTTCAACAACTTCATCTGCTTCAAATATAAAAGCTGGTAATACTTTAAATTTAGTATCTTTACAAGATTCATCAATTATTGCAAGTAAAATTGAATCTTTAGGAGAGTTAAATATTACATCTTCAAAAAACATTAATATTATCAATGCTTATGAAGAGAATAATAAAAAAGAAAACTCAACAGCCTTAGAATTAAATACATCTGCACAAAAAGATGGAGATGTTCAAGGAACAGCTAGTATTTCTATTAAACATACAGCAAAATCATCTGATAACTTAAATAAAAAGACTGTATCTTCAAGTATAAAAGCTGGAAATATTAATCTTAATGCAAGTAATGATATTACAATTACAGCATCAGATTTAATAACTACAAAAGGTGATGCAAGTATTAATGCTGAAAATGTTAATTTTAAAGCAGCTCACAGTGTAAATGTTGATAATTCAACAGAAGTATCAACTGAGGTTGGTCTTTCATTCTCAGGTGGTTTAGAAAAAGGTAGAGTGGCACTTGCAGTTGATCATATAAATAGTGATAAAAAGAAAACAAGTAAAACTGCAGATGTAAGTAATAATGATATCGCAGGAAATTTTATTATTAATGCTTCTGATACTGTTAATCAAGAAGGAACAGTTTTAAATGTTAATGGTTCATATGAAATAAATGCTAATAATTTAAATGTTGCTGCTGCTAATGATACTGTTGACATTAATAATACTGATTTATCAGTATCAGTTGATGTTGGTGTTGAACTTGATTATTCAGGAATAACTGCACCTATAAAAGATTCAATTACAAAAATTTTTAATACTGATATTGCTGGAAATGCAAATAAATTAAAAGACTCTGTTGTTGAAATTATTGATTCTTCTAAAAATGTTGTTAATTCATCTGGAAAAAGTATATTAGCAGATGGAATTGATATTTTAAAAAGTGCTAATGATATAGTTAATCAAGATGTAATTGGTCAAGTTAAAGATTTAGCATCTTCTATTAAAGATATTAAAGATAATTTATCATTTCAAGATGTAGAAATTCCTGAAGCAAAAGTTACTTTAGATATTGCAGTTGAGAAATCATATGAAAACTCAAAAAAAATTAATAAAAATGTAAATACTGTTAATGCATCTAATATTGTTATTAATGTAGGAAATAAGGTTACAGACGAAGCTAGTAATTATATTTCATCATCAGATATTAGTATTTCAGCAAATGAATATGAAAATAAATCTGTTAAAAATACTTATGATTTAGATTCAGGTAAAACTACTGCTTCTGTTGGTGGAAGTGTTGGCACTTCAACTGGTGTAGATGTATCTGTTTCTGCTTATGGAAAAGGTACAAATTCTATTCATTTAATTAATAACGCTGAAGCTGTAAGTGGAAGTTTATCTTCATCGAATGATATTGAGGTATCTGCTAATAAAAATGTTATATTTGAAGGTACAGATTTATCTTCTTCAAATGGTGAAATTATTGTATATGCAGGAAAAGATGTAGCATTTAAAAAAGTTGAATCTACAAAATCTGACTTTAAAAGAGAATATTCTGCTGGTCTTTCAATTGCTGGAAGTACAATTCCAAAAGGTTCTAAATCTATTTCTGGTAGTGTAGAAGGTTCTTATTCTGATGAAAGTGATAAAAGTTTAAGTACTAGTGGAAGTAATATTTCTTCACAAAATGGAATAGCAATTTTATCTTCAAATAATTTAGACTTAGAAGGTACTAATATTACAAGTGATAAAAATATTGATTTACTTGCTTCAAATAATATTAATATTTCTTCAAATGTAGAATCAAGTGATAAAAGCTCTCAAAGTTATTCTGGAGCTATTTCTGCTGGTGGAAATAAAGGAAAATCTGGAAAAGGTTCTAAAAACTTTTCTCTTGAATTAGATTTAGAAAAATCAAATGAATCAAGTAAAAAAGATATTATATCAAATATTACTGCATCAAATAATTTACATACAGAAGCTTCAAAGATAGATTTTAAAGCTTTAGAAATTAATTCAGATTCTTCAAATATAATTTCATCAAATGGTGATATTAATGTTGAAGGAAATAAAGAAGTAAATGCTTCTAATTCATGGGGATTCGCAACTAATATAAATGCTGGAACTTCTAAAAAAGATACATCTGTAAAATCTAAAAAAACAGGTGCAATTGGAATTACTGTAAATGTTGGAAATACTGATGAAGTAATTTACAAAAATAGTAAAATCAATGTAAATGACTTAAATATTGATTCTCATAAAGATTTAAATCTTGTATCTACATCAATTAATGCTAATAATCTTGTTATTAATACAGTTGGAGATTTAAATTTAATTAACCAAGCCTCAAGTAAAAAATCTTTATATGCTAAAGTAAATGCAGGTTTAGCACATGAATCTCAAAAAGATGTTAAAAACGATAAAAGAACAAAAACAACAAAAATAAAAGATTATTTAAAAAGATTAGGTAAAACTGCAACTTTTGGTGTTTCATTTGAAAAAGATTAGGTAAAACTGCAACTTTTGGTATTTCATTTGAAAGACAATAACTAAAATGTAATTGAAGAGAGCTCAATTAAATCAAATAATTCTGTAAAAGTTAATGTAAATAATAATGTTACATTAACTTAAGAAGAAATTAATTCTAATAATTTAGAGTTAAAATCAAATGATAGAATTACCAATTCTATTGAAAACTCTAATTCAAAATTTGGATTTGATGGAAATGTAGCTAAATTAATTAAAAAATATTTAGTAAAGATAGTGACAAAAGCAAATAGACTACAAATAACTAAGAAAAATAATTAATAAGTTAAGCTTTTTTGGCTTAACTTATTTTCTAATAAACTAAAGTATTCATTTCAAAACTTATATATTATAATCAATATAAAAAATTAAAATCATAATCTTTCTTCAAGTTTTACATCTAAATACTTAAATGATGTTTTCCAGGTTTTGAGTATAATTGACACTTCTTTTGTTAGAGGTTTTGATAAAAGTTCATTATCAAGTGAAAAAGCATGGTACTTACATAATGACTTTTCAAAGAACTTATTTTTCTCTAATTCTGTTTTAACTTTAGGAACATCATTTGATTATGGACAAATAATCGAAGAAAAGAAAAAAGCTTATTCTTTTGGTGTTTTTTCAAAATATAGAAATAAATCTTTTACTTTTGATTTTTCATTAGCAAAAGCATATTTAATAAATAGAAGATATGAAAAAAATGAAAACTATCATTTTTTAACAAAAATTACATATAATTTCTAAATAAAATAGAATTTTCATATTGTATTTTTTACAATATGAAAAAGATTTATAAAATAAATATTGCAATTTATATGAAATAAATAATTAAATTTACTCTAAATAAGAAACTATATAAATAATAAACTTACATTTAACTACCTATATTATAAGCTTTTCACTTTATTGATAATTACTATTAATAATAAAATGAAGATAATAATAAAAAAATAACAAATATACCATATAAATAATTTTTTAAATCTAGGTGTAAAATAGCTTTATTTTATGATAAACTTTTGTATAAAAAAATTCTTAAACATAAGAATATAAAAGGAAATAAAATGGTTTATAACTTATCATATATTGGAAAATTATCTTTAGCAGTAAGTATTATTTTGTGCTCATCATATGCACAAGCAAATTCAAGTGTTGAAGCACATGGCTCAACAAATGTGTCTACTTCAAAAAATGGAACAACTATAGTTGGTATTGTTGCACCTAATTCAAATGGATTGTCTCATAACAAATATAATAAATATAATGTTAATAAGCCAGGATTAGTTTTAAATAACTCATTAAAAAATGGGAACTCAGTATTAGCTGGTTCTCTTAATGCAAATAAAAATTTTTCTAATCAATCAGCTTCAATAATTTTAAATGAAGTTATTTCAAAAAATCCTTCTTATATATTGGGACAACAAGAAATATTTGGTCAAAAAGCAGATAATATCTTAGTTAATGCTAATGGTATTACTACAAATAATAGTGGATTTATTAATACTAATAGAGCAGTTTTAACTGTTGGTTCAGTATCTATTAAAAATGGAAAAATTCATAAATTTGATACAAGTGGAAATAATAATTCATTAAATATAGGACGTACTGGATTAAGTGGATCTGATTTCTTAGATTTAATGGCTCCTAAAATTAACTCACTTGGATTACTTAAAGCTAAAAAATCTGTTAATACTATAAGTGGTCATAATATAATCTCAGCTGATTTATCTAATATTGAAACTGTTAATACTAATACAAAATTAGATTCTTACTTTTTAGGTGGAATGAAAGCTAATGCTATTAATATTGTAAGTACTTCAAAAGGTTCTGGTATTAATTTATCTGGTAATTTTGAAGCAGAGAATAATTTAAGTGTAAATGATTCAGGATCTTTAAGTTTAGAAGCTGCATTATTAAAAGCTGAAAATATATCTCTTGAAGCAAATAATGTAAGTATAAAAGCTAAACTTGTAGAAAATAGTACAAGTGTAGATTCAGATGAAAATTATTCTAATTACCGTGGATCAATTTACAAAAATAAAAGCAATAAAACTCAAGAATTAAGATTAAGTGTTTTAGAAGCTAAGAATATAAAAATCTTATCTGAAAATGAAGCATATTTATCAGCTGCAAAATTGAAAGCTTCTAATATTTCTATTAAAGCTTCAACAGTAATAATTGAGAGTAAAAAAATAACTCAGGAAATGAAAGATGTTAGTCAACGTTGGTTCTATTCTTGGGTTCATAATGAAAATGATAAAAATGTAAAAGAAGAGCAAATTTCTTCATCTTTAAATGCATCGAATGATATTTCTATAGAGTCTACGAATGGTGATATTAATTTAAAAGCTGCAAAATTAACTGCTTCTAATAATGTTAATATTAAATCATTTAATGACATTAATTTAGATTCAAGTACAGCAAAAATAGTAAATGATTCTATTATCTATAGAAAAAATGAAAGTGCATCATTATCAACTGGTACTAATTCAAAATCTAGTGAGTCTGAAGATATTTCAAAAACAGAAATTAAAGCAGATTCATCTATTCATCTTAAAGCTAATAAAAATGCAAATATTACATCTGCTTCTTTAAAAGCAAAAAAAGATATTAATGTATTAGCCTCTGGAAATATCTCAATTGGTGTAAACACTACAAGTTCACATAACAATTCAAGTGATGATAAAACTTATTGGGGTGGAATAGGTGGAGGATCTGATGTATCAAGTACATCTAATAATACTATTAATCATTCATCTAATTTAGATTCAACTAATATTAATTTATTAGCTAAAAATGATATTAAAGTATCGGGAAGTAAAGTTAATGCAAGTCATGACTTATCTGTTCAGTCAGCTAAAAACTTAACAATTGATAATGTATTAAATTCATCATCTTCAACTTCATCTTCACGAAATGGAACAATATTTAATATTACTAATAAATCTAATGATATTAATGAAGATTCAACAACTTCATCTTCTTCTAATCTTAAAGCTGGAAATACTTTAAATTTAGTATCTTCTTTAGATTCATCAATTATTGCAAGTGAAATTGAATCTTTAGGAGAATTAAATATTACATCTTCAAAAAACATTAATATTATCAATGCTTATGAAGAGAATAATAAAAAAGAAAACTCAACAGCCTTAGAATTAAATACATCTGCACAAAAAGATGGAGATGTTCAAGGAACAGTTAGTATTTCTATTAAACATACAGCAAAATCATCTGATAACTTAAATAAAGAGACTGTATCTTCAAGTATAAAAGCTGGAAATATTAATCTTAATGCAAGTGAAGATATTACAATTGCAGCATCAGATTTAACAACTACAAAAGGTGATGCAAGTATTAATGCTGAAAATGTTAATTTTAAAGCAGCTCACAGTGTAAATGTTGATAACTCAACAGAAGTATCAACTGAGGTTGGTCTTTCATTCTCAGGTGGTTTAGAAAAAGGTAGAGTGGCACTTGCAGTTGATCATATTAATAGTGATAAAAAGAAAACAAGTAAAACTGCAGATGTTAATAATAATGACATAGCAGGTGATTTCATTATTAATGCACAAGATACTTTGACTCAAGAAGGAAGTGTTTCTAACGTTAAAGGTACATATGAAATATCTGCTAAAGATTTAGTAAATATTGCAGCTAATAATAGCGTTGATATTAATAATAAAGATCTTAGCGTATCAGTAGACATTGGAGTAGAACTTGATTATTCAGGAATAACTGCACCTATTAAAGATCCAATTACAAAAATTTTTAATACTGATATTGCTGGAAATGTAAATAAATTAAAAGATTCTATTGTTGAAATTATTGATTCTTCAAAAAATCTTGTTAATTCATCTGGTAAGAGTATCTTAGCAGATGGAAGTGATATTTCTAGAAGTGTAAATGATATAGTAGATCAAGATGTAATTGGACAAGTTAAAGATTTAGCATCTTCAGTTAAAGACATAAAAGATAATTTATCATTTCAAGATGTAGAAATTCCAGAAGCTAAAGTTACTTTAGATATTGCTGTTGAAGACTCTTATTCAAATTCAAAAGAAATTAATAAAAAAGTAAATGAAATAAATGCATCAAATATCGTAATTAATGTAGGAAATAAAATTTCAGACGAAGCTAGTACTTATGTTTCATCATCTGATATAAATATTTCATCATCTGAATATGAAAACAAAGCAGTAAAAAATACTTTTGATTTAGATTCATCTAAAACTACAGCTTCTGTTGGTGGAAGTGTTGGAACTTCAACTGGTGTAGATGTATCAGTTAGCGCTTATGGAAAAGGTACAAATGCAATTCAATTAATAAATAATTCAGAAGCTGTAAGTGGAAGTTTATCTTCATCAAATGATATAAATGTATCTGCTAATAAGAATGTTATATTTGAAGGTACTAACTTGTCTTCAGAAAATGGAGCAATTGCAGTTACTGCAGGTGAGAATGTAGCATTTAAAAAAGTTGAATCTACAAAATCTGATTTTAAAAGAGAATACTCTGCTGGTCTTTCAATTTCAGGAAGTACAATTCCTAAGGGTGCTAAGTCAATAGGAGGAAGCATAGAAGGTTCTTATTCTGATGAAAGTGATAAAAGTTTAAGTACTAGTGGAAGTAATATCTCTTCTAAAGAAGGAATTGTTATTTCTTCTTCTAATAATTTAGATTTAGAAGGTACAACTATTACAAGTGCTAAGAATATTGATTTAATTGCTTCAAATAATATTAATATTTCTTCAAATGTAGAATCAAGTGATAAAAGCTCTCAAAGTTATTCAGGTGGAATTTCTATTGGTGGAAGTAAAGGTAAAGCTGGAAAAAATTCTAAAAGTTTTTCTTTTGAATTAGATTTAGAAAAATCAAATGAAATAAGTAATAAAGATATTGTTTCAAATATAGAAGCTTCAAATGATTTAAATATAGAAGCTTCAAGCATTGATTTAAAAGCATTAGAAATTAATGCAGATAATTTAAACATTGTTTCATCAAGTGCTGATATTAATATTGAAGGTTCAAAAGAAGCTAATACGTCTTCTTCTTGGGGATTTACAACTAAGTTAAATGCTGGAACTTCTAAAAAAGAAACAGCTAAGAAATCTAGTAAAACAGGTGATATTGGATTTACTGTAAGTGTTGGAAATTCTGATGAAGTTATTTATAAAAATACAAAAATTAATGCTAAGGATTTAAATATTGACTCAGCAAAAGATTTAAACCTTGTATCTACATCAATTAATGCTGATGACCTAGTTATTAATACAGCTGGTAATTTAAATTTAACTAGCCAAACTTCAAGTGAAAAATCTTTAAGCGTAAATGTTAATGCTGGTTTAGCTCATGAAGCAAAAAAAGAAGTTAAAGTTGATGCTCCAAAAGATATTGCAGCTAATGCAATTTTAGTTGAAGTTAAAACTAATACAAAACCTACAAAAGTAAAAGATTATTTAAAAAGATTAGCTGGTACAGCAACTTTAGCTGGAGGATTTGAAAAAATAAATAATTCAAATGTAATTGAAGAGAGTTCAATTATAGCTAATAATTCTGCAAAAATTAATGTAACTAATAAAATTACATTAACACAAGCAAAAATATCTTCTAATAATTTAGAGTTAAAATCAAATGAAACAATTAATAATTCAATTGAAGACTCTGAATCAAAAATTGGTTTAACAGGAAATGTTGCTAAATTTTTGAAAAAAATATTTAATAGAGATAATTAAAACACTTCTAACAACTAAAAAAATAATTAATAAGTTAAGCCTTTTTTGGCTTAACTTATCTACTTTAAACTACAATATTTATTTTAAAACTAATATGTTATAATTGATATAATAAATAAAAAAATTATAATTATATTGGAGAGAATATGGAAATGATAAAAAGTGTATTTGCTTTTTTTGGCAAGGGTATAGCAAACTTTAGTGAATGGAAGGCTTTTTTTAAAGTACTTTTTAATATTGTAATTCTATCTGTTTTATGTTTTGTACTATGGTTATTCCCCACATCACTA
Organism: Campylobacteraceae bacterium; assembly: GCA_013215915.1. GTDB lineage: Bacteria > Campylobacterota > Campylobacteria > Campylobacterales > Arcobacteraceae > NORP36. The sequence goes on from JABSON010000050.1 coordinate 10,811, forward strand.
CTTGTAGCACCATTTTATAGTATTACACAAGATAGCACAAAACCTATTACAATTTATAAAAACCTTGAGGGAAAAACTACTGTTAACTCAGTTAAAAATGGACTTCAAGACTTATTAGATGAAGGTTTAGTTACAAACTTTACTGGAGTTAATTTATATATAGATAATAAATATTATGAACAAATTGGTCAAATTGAAATGTTTAGAATTTCTATTAATACGCTAGAAAATAATCTTGCTAGAAATAGAGGAACAGGTGGTGCTAATAAATACTTAGTTAAAGCTAGATCTAATATTTATGCAGATTATAACTTACCTATTTTTACTTCATATACTACAAGAGTAAAAGACACAATTGGAAATATTAATTTATATTTAGATCAACTAGAAAAAGATCAATCAAAAGAAGTAGTTAATAAAAAAGCTGTATTTATTGTTAATTCTGATAATTTAGCAGAAGTTTTAGATAAGTTAAAACAACAACTACAAACTAATGTAATGGTTAAATCAACAATGTTTACTAATGATGATAAATTTTATAAAATCAAAGGTAATTTAATTGCTATTTCTAAATTCTTACATGGAATCGATTATGATTTCAAAGAAAAAATGAAAGATAAATCATCATATAAAGATAACTTTTTACCTTTATTAGATTTAATTGAAAAAGCAATAGCTCAAAATCACATAGTAATTATGGAGTCTTTAGGACATGTTTCAAAATTAGAAAAAGAAGCAAATATTATTGCTCAAAAATTAGGTGAATTAAGAGACAAATTAAGAAACGGATAAAAATGAGATTAAGTAGAATCTTTAGAATAGAATTTTTAAAGAGTTTTTTATATAAACAAAATAAATGGCATGCTCATGGAGTTTTCCTCCATACTATGTATGTTGTTTATTATGTTTTAAAAAATAAAGAATATAAAATGTTAGGTGCTGCGTTTTTACACGATATCGCAAAACCTATTATTGCTTATCAAAAAAAAAGTGACAAAGTTGCAGGTGAGTATTCTTTTACAAATCACGAAGAAATATCTTATCAAATAGTTAAGAATTGGCCTCTTTCTTCATATACTAAAAAACTTATTCGTTATCATTATTTACTAAGAGGAATGAGTAATTCTAAAAAAAGAAATCAAATTGGAAAATATCATAGAATGAAAAGATCTTATGATTCTTTAAGTGATTCTTTTAGAGATGATCTTAAACGATTTCTAAAATATGATGATTTAGCAAAAAAATAAAAATGTTTAAATTATTTAGCAGAAAAATAAAAAGAATATAGTAAAATACAAAAAACATATATAGGAAAAAAATGAAACAATATTTAGATTTAATGAAGCATGTATTAAATACAGGCGTTTTAAAAGAAGATAGAACAGGTACAGGAACTACTTCTGTATTTGGATATCAAATGAGATTTGATTTAAATTCAGGTTTTCCTTTAGTAACTACAAAAAAATGTCATTTAAAAGCAATTGTTTCTGAGTTATTATGGTTTATTGAAGGTTCTACAGATGAGCGACGTTTAGCTGAAATTCACCATGGTGACAAGCGCGAGAACATAATAGATAAAAAAACTGTATGGACTGCTAATGCAAACCAACAAGGTAAAGATCTAGGATATGAAAACTCTGAGCTTGTAAAAGAACTTGGACCTGTATATGGTGCGCAATGGAGATCTTGGAAGAACTATGATGGCTCTAGTATTGATCAATTATCAGAACTTATTAATCAAATTAAAACTAATCCTAACTCAAGAAGATTAATTTTATCTGCTTGGAATGTTGGTGAAATTGAAAAAATGGCACTTCCACCTTGTCATACTTTTTTCCAGTTTTATGTAGCTAATGGAAAATTATCTTGTCAACTGTATCAAAGAAGTGCTGATATCTTTTTAGGTGTTCCTTTTAATATAGCTTCATATGCTTTATTAACAATGATGATTGCACAAGTTTGTGATTTAGAATTAGGTGATTTTATTCATACTTTTGGTGATGCCCATTTATATTCAAATCATATAGAACAAGCAAACCTACAACTAAGCAGAGAAACTTATGATATTCCTACTATGAAAATAAATAAAGATATTAAATCTATATTTGATTTTAAAATGGAAGACTTTGAACTAGAAAATTATAAATCACATGATTCAATTAAAGCAAAGATGGCAGTATAATGATAATTTCAATGATAGTTGCATATGGTAAAAATAGAGAAATTGGTTTAGATAATAAAATGTTATGGCATATTAGTGAAGATTTTAAAAACTTTAAAACTATTACTTCTGGTCATCATATTTTAATGGGAAGAAAAACATTTCAATCAATTGGAAAACCTTTACCTAATAGAACTTCTATAGTACTTAGTAATTCTGGTTTTGCGCAAGATGGAGTTCATACGTTTAATGATATTCAAAAAGCTATAGATTTTGCAAAAGATTCAGGTGAAAAAGAATTATTTGTAATTGGTGGAGCAAATGTTTATGAAAGTTTATTTCCATATATAAATAAAATGTATTTATCAGAAGTTAACTATGAAGGTAAAGCTGATGCACATTTAAAAGAAATTGATTTATCTTCATGGAATTTAAATGAAGAAAAATTCTATGAAGAAATCTTAGATACTAGAGGAGATATCACTTCTCCTTCTTGGATATTTAAAATATATAATAAAAAGGCTTAGGCTTTTTTATTATATATGATTATTTAAGCTAGCCTTTTCTTAATATTAGTATAATAAAACTAATTATGAAAAGGAGAGAGCGATGAATACTTTTATTTTAGACTTTGAAAACTACAATCTTAGTGAAGATGAGATTCTTTCAATTACAGAAGCTAATACTCATTTATTACAAAAACATTACCTCTATGCCTTACATGAATTATTTACTGCTTATTATATTAATATCCTAAGAAGAATAGAATTTTTTGGAATTAGTTTAGTTTTAGAAGATATTAATAAAAATAATCTTTTTGAAGCTATAGAATTAGATATCCTTAAAAGATGGGAAAAGTTTGATGAAATTGATATTATCAAATCTTTAAGACATTTAAAAATTATTAATAATCATCTTCCACCAGAAACGTCAATAAACGTACCAGTAACATAAGCTGACTTTTCGGATAGTAACCAACATATAGCCTCTGCTACTTCGCGAACTGAGCCACCTCTTTTCAATGGAATTGTTTGCTCCAACCGTTTTACTCGTTCAGGCTCTCCACTATCTGCTTGCATATCTGTTTTAATTAAACCTGGTCTCACTGCATTTATTCTAATGCCCTGTTCAGCAAATTCTTTTGCTGTTCCAATTGTCATAGTATCTATAGCTCCTTTTGTGGATGCATAA
>JABSON010000051.1 GCA_013215915.1 Campylobacteraceae bacterium
TCACCATCTTTTTTTGAATCAATTAAGTCTTTTTGAACTTGTATTAATTCTTCTGATAGTTCTTTATTTTTATTTTCTAAATCTTCATTTTCTTTTAATAAAGAATTCTCTTTATCCATTCGTTCTTGTTCTTTTTTTACTTTTTCTTCTAATGTATTTTGTTTTTTAAGTTCTTTTTCTTCTTTTAATCTTTTTTCTTCTTCTTCTTTTAATCTTTTTTCTTCTTCTAATAACAGTATTTCAGCTTTTGTTAATAAAGAAAGTTTTTTATTTAATCTTTTAACATTAATATCTTTTATATTAAATTTATAATTTTTTAGTTTTTTCTGAACCATTACCGGGGCTTTAGTTTCTATAACTTTCTCTTCACTCTCAAATATTCCAGAATAAAAGGAAATCATTCCCACAGTTATCAGTGATAAGAAAGAAACTAATGCAATAATTAAATATTTAAAATATTTTGGTCTAAGTTTTTGAATTTTATTTCCGTCTTTTTTATTCCCTGGTACCGTTGCAGCTATTTCTGGTATTTCAGTTTCTTCATTATGGTGATCATTGCTAGAGCTTAACAAAGCTTTCAATTCTTCATCTTCATCTTCATCACTTAAAAATATATCTTCATCTGATGGTGATGATCTATTTATCTCATTATTAACAAAATCATCATTTGATTGAAGAAAGTCAGAATCATCATTTTGGCTATCAATTAAATTTAAATCATCATCTTGATCTAAATTCATTAAATCATCCAAATCATTTTCATCTTTTTTACCTAAAGCCATAAGATCATCCAGACCATCATCTTCAAGTTCTTCTGATATATTTGCATCAAGATTCATTAATGTATCCATATCATCAGAATTATCTAGGCTTATATCATTGTCAAGATTCATTAAATCTTCTAAATCATTAGTTTTATTATCATTTGCCATTTATTTATCTTTATTTGAATTTCTTTTTTCTTTTTGCTTTGCCAAAATTTTGTCTTTATTTTGTTCATAATAGTTTTTTCTATATTCTTTTAGTTCTTCTTTTCTCTTTTCTCTATATTCTTTATCGTAATTAAGTCTTTTATCTTTATTTATTAAATAATACTCTTGTTTCTTTTCTTTATATTGTACAATATTTTTAATTATTTTTTCTTTTCTTGAATCAACGTGCTCTTTTTGGTGTTTAATAATCTCTTTAATTTTAAAATCAAAATTTGCATCAGCTAAATCTTCTTCATAATTATAAACTATTTTTTTACTTTCTTTTTTATTCTTTAAATAATAGTCTCTTTTTTTTCTTTTATGAGCTAATAATTTTTCTTTACGAATCTTTTTTAATTCTTCAAAATCCATGTTTTAATTATTATCTTTTTAATCTATTAACAATATCTAACATTTCATCAGCTGTAGAAATTGACTTTGAATTAGCTTCATAAGCTCTTTGAGCTGTAATTAAATCAACCATTTCATTAACAAGTGAAACATTTGAAGTTTCAATCATAGCTTGTCTCAAGCCACCAAATGGTCCAGTTGCTGGATTACCATCAATTGCAGGTCCTGAAGCTTCTGAAACTTTAAACATAGTTTCTCCAATTGGAGATAATCCAGCTGGATTAATAAAATCAGAAATACTTATTTGTCCTAAATTAACTAGTGCACCAGTAGTTGGGTTTGTTCCAGATACAATTCCATCTTTAGATATTGTTAATTTAGTAATATTCTTTGGAATTACGATTTCAGGGTCAAGTTTATAACCATTTCCATTTACAATTGCACCTTCATTATTTAATTTAAATGAACCACTTTTAGTATAAGCTAACTCTCCTTCTGGAGTAGTAACTTTGAAAAACCCATTACCTTCGATTGCAATATCCAATTTATTTCCAGTAGTTTTAAAACTACCAGGCATAAAACTTTTTTGAATTCCAGAAAGTCTAACTCCCATACCTACATCAATTCCAGTTGGATTAAGTGTTGTTTCTGAAGTTCTACCTGATGTATAATTTAAAGAATCATACATTAAATCTTGAAATTCAGCTCTATCTTTTTTAAAACCGTGCGTATTAACATTTGCAATGTTATTTGAAGTGACATCTATTTGATGTTGTTGGGCGTTCATCCCCGTTGCTGCCGTGTATAATCCTCTAATCATCAGAAATCCTTTATATAATTCTTATTATTATATGTAAAGTACTTTTAAACTTTCATAAAGAGATTAATGAATTTCTTCATATTAAGTATATATTTAATACAAATTTAATATAATAGATCAAATTTGAAATAATACAAGGGTTAAATATGAAAATTTTAATAGTTGATGATAGTTCAACAATGAGAAGAATAATTGGAAATGTAGTGCAACAACTAGGTTTTTCTAAAGATGATTTTGATGAAGCAGAAGATGGTGTAAAAGCTTGGGAACAATTAGGAAAAGCACAATATGATATTATTCTAACAGATTGGAATATGCCTAATATGAATGGTTTAGATCTTGTTAAAAAAGTAAGAGCTGGTGGTCCACACCAAAAGACTCCTATTATTATGATTACTACTGAAGGTGGTAAAATGGAAGTTATTACTGCATTAAAAGCTGGTGTAAATAATTATATTGTAAAACCTTTTAATGCTGCTGTATTAAAAGAAAAACTTGATGGTGTGTTTAAAAGTTAATTTTCTAAATATTATATATTAAGGTTTATAAAATGAGTATGAGTCAAGAAGAAATTGAAGCACTAATGAATGGTATTGAAGAAACTAGTGAACCTTCAGAAGTAAAAGAAGAAGTGATTGAAGAACCTGTTGTAGTTGATGCTCCAGTAATCCAAACAAATAATTCTTCTGTAACCGTAGATAATAATGAATTAGACGAGCTTATTAATTCTGTAAATAATTCTGAACCTGAAGTTTCTATAACTTCAGAAGATATAGAAAGTATCGAAGATGAAGATTTGAAAAAGCTTTTAGATTCGCAAGTAGAAGAAGTTTCTTCTTCTGTTGTTAATGATGAATCATCTAAAAGTTGGGCTGATGGCAAAATAGAAGAAGGATTATTTCCTTTTCCTGTTGATAAAGATACTAAGGTTGTAAATCAGTTAAGTGAAGTGGCAAGTGATCAAGAAGAAAAAGCATCACAAATTTTTGATGTTTTATCATTAGTATTAGATAATAATGACATTGTTTTAAAAGAAACTAAAAAAATTGATGAGTTTATTGCTTCTCAATCTGTTTTACTTAAAATGTTAAATGAAAAGTTTCCTAATATTGAACAATTTAAAACTAATCTTGAATTAGCAAGTTCGTTAAAAGATAATACACAAATTATTTTTGATAATATTGATGCTGAAAATATGGAAATATTTGCAGCAATGGAATTAATGCAATTTAACGATATCAATAGACAAAAAATAGAAAGAGTAATGTCTGTTATTAGAAAACTGTCTTCTTATTTAAATAATTTATTTGAAGACGATAATTCTCATAAAGAAATTGTTGTTGCAAAACACATTTCAGGTGACGATGGCTCAGATTTAATGAATTCAGATGATTTAGAGTCATTAATAGATTCATATTCAAAAGGACAATAAATGAACCAAGGTACTTATCCTTTAGCTGCGGCTATGATTAATCAAATAAATAGATTAGATGTAATAGCTAATAATTTAGCAAATGTTAATACAAATGCTTTTAAGCAAGAAGGTTTAAGCCAAGGTACATTTAACAATTATTTATCTAAGGCTGAAAAAAATAGCTCTTCTACTTTAAGAGAGAGTGAAATTACAAATATTATTCCTAAAATAGATAAAAAATATATTTCATCTTCAATGGGTTCAATTGAAACTACTGGTAATGCTTTAGATTTTGCATTAAACCAAAAAGATACTTTTTTTAAAGTTCAAAATGAAGATGGAGATATTTTATATACTAGAGACGGAGCTTTTAAAAATTCTTTTAACAACTTCTTAGTTAATGGAAATGGAGATTATATATTAAATAATGATAATGAACCTATTTCAACTGAAGATAGATATATTGACATGATTTCAGTATCAAAAATCGATTATTCTAATCTTGATAAATTTGGGAATAATTCATATAAAATTATTGATAATGAACAGATTGAAGTAATGGACTCAAATGATGGTTTGATTTTACAAGGATCATTAGAAAAATCTAATGTTAATATGGTTACGGCAATGGTTACTTTAATTGAAGCACATAAAAGTTTTGCGCAATCTCAAAAAGCTATATCTACAATTGATGAAATAAACGGTAAACTAATTGAAAAATTAGGTAGGATGACATAATGGAAATAAGTCCAGTAAAATCTCTTTTATTTGATCAATTAAGTTATAGAGCTAATAAGCAAAAAATAATATCATCAAATATCGCTAATATTAATACTCCAGGTTATAAAACAAAAGAATTAATTTTTGAAAATGAACTTGAAAAAGTTAATAAAAATGATTTAAAACTTAAAATTACTAATTCAAATCATATATCTTTTAATAGTTTAGAAAATAAACAAACTGCTCCTCTTCTAAGAGAAGTAGAAGGTCTAGAAGAACAGAATGATGGTAATAATGTTAATTTAGATTCTCAAATGGGAGAAATGTCAAAAAACCAAATGATTTTTTCTGCTTTACAACAATCAATAAAAATAGATTCAAGACTATTACGTTCAGTAATAGATGCATCGTCTAAAAATTAAATAGGATAATTAATAAATGGAACAACTTTTTAAGTTTGTAAATAATTTAAGCTCGTCACAAAGAGCTGTAATAATGGGTGGTTTTTCATTATTATTTGTATTGTTAATTGGATTATTAGTTTATTCTAGTATAAAAGCTGAAGATAAAAAATTAAACTATGTAATTGCAACAAATTTAACAAAAAGCCAAGTAATGAACGCGGGGAATGAACTTGAAGCTGCAGGTATTAAATATTTGGTTTCTGGTAATGGTGAATCTTTAACTCTAAAAACTTCTAAAGAATTTATTAATATTGCAAAAATAAAATTAGTAACATCTTCTGCTTCTACAACTAAACACGTTGGTTGGGAAATATTTGAGAAATCTTCTCTTGGAACTACAAATTTTGAAAATAAAGTAAAATATCTAAGAGCTTTAGAAGGTGAACTATCTAGATCTTTGGAGTCATTATCTGGAATTATTTCTGCAAGTGTTAAAATTGCTATTCCTAAAGATACTATTTTTACAGAAAGAAAAATAAAACCAACAGCATCAGCTGTGATATCTTTAAAACCAGGAATATTTTTAACTAGAAAACAAATCAATGGAATAAAGAACTTTATTGCTTCTGCCGTATCTTCTTTAAATACTGAAGATATAAATTTAATTGACCAAAATGGTGCATTATTGGAAGAAAATGAAGATGATAGTAATAATAAAAAATCATTTGCACAAGATAAATATAAAAAGAAACTTGAAAAAGATTTTGAAAATAAAATTATATCTTTATTAGAACCTGTAATTGGCTTTGAAAAAGTTGTTGCAAGAGTATCTTTAAATTTAACATATATTAATAGAAGAATACAAGAGGAAATATATAATCCCGAAGGAACAATAAGATCTTCTCAAACTAATGAAATGATTAATTCAAGTACTGGGTCTTTAGCTAATAAAGGTGGAGTTCCTGGAGTTCAAAGTAATATTGAAGATCCAACTGAAAATGAGTCATCAAATTTGGTTAAGTCAAATACTGAAAGTACAAAAAATATTGTTAATTATGAAATATCTAAAAAAGTAATTGACGAAAAGTATAATTCATATTCTAATATTAATAGAGTTACTACTGCCGTAACTTTTGACAGTACTGTGTTAAAAGATGTTGAGAATAAAGATGAGTTTTTAGCTTCTATTACTTCTATTGTAGAAGAAGCTGTTTCTTATGATAAAAAAAGAGGTGATAAAGTTACTGTTAGAAATTTTAAATTTTTAGGATTAATTGATTCATCTAAAGTTCTACTTGATTCAAATGGTAATGCTATTTCTTCTGGTAGTGTAGATGATGCTACAATGTTTAAATCTTTAATGAAAGACTTTGGAGAATATGTACAATATTTAATTGCTGCAATTCTATTATTTATATTTTATAGAAAATTCATTGTAAATCACGAAGTTGTTATACTTGGTGAAAAAAGTGATAAAAAAGACGATGACGATAGTGAAATAGAATTAGATTTTAATGAAGATTTTGATTTTAAAGGTGCTCAAGGGCGTCTAAAAGCTAAAATAAAAAGCCAAATTTTAAATAATTTGGAAGGATTAGATGAAGAGAGTGCTGCTAAGTTTGAATTATTAATTGAAGACTTAGATAAAGAAGTACATGATAACCCAGAAGAAATAGCTACTATGATACAACTGTTATTATCTGAGGGTGATGCAAAATTTAAAGGATAAACATGGATGATTCTGAAAGATCAGAACTTTTAAAAGGTATGTCAATGATACATAAAGTTGCAAACTTTTTTGTATTAATTGGAGAAGATGCAACGGTAAAAATTTTTCAATTTTTACCATTAAATATAGTTGAAGATATTTCTACTGAAATTACTCAAATTACTTCAATTGATAAAGATACATCTTTGGCAATTCTTAGTGAATTCCATTTATTTGTTAAAACTAAATCATTTATTTCTTCTGGTGGATATGATTATGCAAAAGATATTTTATACAAGTCTTTAGGTAAAGCAGAAGCTGATGAAGTATTAGCTAAATTATCAAGAATGAAATTAGCAGCTCAAAGTTTTTCATATTTAGATGCAATTAATCCTAAGCAATTATGTGATTTTATAAAAGATGAATCTCCTCATACTATTGCTGTTATTTTATCTCATATGGAACCAATTGGGGCGGCAGAAGTTTTAATGTTATTAGACGAAGATATAAAAGTAAAAGTAACTATGCAAATGGCAACTATTAAGGATGTGTCTCCTGATATTGTTAGAACTATTTCAGTTATTTTAGAGAAAAAACTAGAATCTTTATTATCATCTATTGTTGATGTTGGTGGAGTTAAAGTTGTTGCTGATATGTTAAATAGACTAGGTCCAAAATCTCAAGATATCTTAAAAAATATTAATGGTGTTGATACTTCATTAGCTACAAAAATTAAAGAGAATATGTTTGTATTTGAAGACTTATTAGAACTTGAAACTGAATATGTAATGAAAATTTTACAAAATGTTGATACAGGTGATGTTGCAATTGCTATGAAAAATGCAACTGCGGAAGATATGGAAAAAATTACATCTGCTATGAGTCAAAGAGCTAGTGACAGATTTAATGAAGAATTTGAAATGTTAAACAAAGTTAAAATTAAAGATATAGAAATCGCTCAAAGAAAAATGTTAGATGCTGCACAAAAACTAATGGAATCTGGTGCCATTGAAAGAGATATGGAAGAATAATGAGAAATAATGTTTATACAAATGCTAAAATTGTTAAAGCTGCTGATAATGTTCAATCATATGAACTTGGTACATTTTTATCAAATGATAATAATCAAAATACGCAAATGCAGAATATTGCTAAACTTGATGAAAGAGAAATTAATGGTAATGTTGATCCTTTATTAGAAGAAGTAAGAATTTTAGCTTCTTCTTTTGCTCAAATGCAAAATCAAATTTCTTTAATTGCAAATAATGGTAAAACTCAAGAAGAAATTGATAAACAGGTTGTTGAAGCTATTAGAGATTTAAAACATTATGCATCGTTTTTTGAACAAGCAACTTTTCAAATGGAAACTAAATTATTAAAAACATCTATGGCAATAGCTAAAAAGATTATAAATATTGAAATAGGTGCAAATTCTAGCTTAATTGCAAAAGAAACAATAAGTAATTTATTATTAAAAGTAAAAACTGCTTCTAAAGTAAAAATTCATTTAAGCCCAAAAGATTACGAAGTTTTAAAAAGGGATTTAAACCTTGAATCTCATTTAGAATTAGTACAAGATGCTAATGTTACTCCTGGTGGTGTTGTAATTGCAAGTGATTTAGGTAATTTTGATGGAAATATTGAAGCAAAAGTAGCTTCTATGCTAGAATCATTAGAATCTATTATATAAACATTTCTAAAAATTAGATTAAAAGACAGACTATTATTAAAAATATTATTAATTATCTTATTATTAAGATTTTTCTTATGTTATAATTTTTATAATAAGAATTAAAAAGAGTAAACATGGAAATTAGCGAAAGAGATTATGATTTATTAGTTGATGCAGAAATTCAAGTTGATGTAATGCTTGGAAAAGCTAATTTAACTATTAGAGAGTTTTTAAATTTATCTGAAGGAGATATTGTTTCTCTAGATAAAGTTGCAGGTTCTGGTGGAGATATTTATGTAAATTCTCGAATAATTGGAACAGGGGATATCATTGTAATGGATGAAAAACTTGCAGTTCGAGTTCAAGATGCAATGGATTCAGATACTGTTGTAAGATACTTTTTTGAAGAAAGAATTTAGGAGATTATTATGACTACAGATACACTAAAAGTACAAACTAAGGATGATGCATATGGTAATTCATATACAACAAATATTTCTAATGATAAATTAACAAATCAAGATTTTTTAAAATTGTTATTAGAAGAGATGAAAATGCAAGATCCAACAAAACCTATGGATTCAAATAAAATGTTAGATTCACAAATGCAAATGTCTTCAATCGATACAAATATGGAACTTGCAAAATCTATGGAAGCATTAAAAATATCTTATGCTCAATCTTCTTTATCAACAGCTGCAAATGTTATTGGTAAAAATATTGAAGATGGAAATATGTCGGACCAAGGATATAACAAAACATATACTGTTATGTCTGTTGAAAATAAAGAGGGTGAGATATTTGTACGTGCCCAAGAATTATTATTTTTAGAAGATAATGTAAAAGACAAAGATGGAAATAAAATTAATTATGACCTTAGTGGATATATTTTAGATAGTAATGGTAAAAAAACTGGGAATATGATTGCTTTAACTAATCCAGGTCAAATTGCGCTTGATTCTAATAACAAAGTAATTGTAATAGATAGAGATGGAAAAATTATAGAAGATGATGATAAATTTGTTTTTGAGTTAACAGGTGATAGAACAAAAGTTTATTCAGATGAAATTACAACTATTCCATTTAATGCTGTTACAAAAATATTTTAGGACTATAATATGATATCTTCATTATGGAATGGTGTTTCGGGAATTGATACTTATGCAAAAGCAATTGATGTTCAATCTAATGATATTTCAAATGTTAATACTATTGGTCATAAAAAGTCAGACATTAGATTTGAAGACTTAATGTATGATGGTAATAATATTAATAAAGGACATGGAGTAAGAGTTCAAAGTATTAATAAAAACTTCTCTCAAGGTGATATTAAGTCAACTGGTGTTTCTTATGATGTTGCTATAAAAGGTGATGGTTTTTTTGTTGTAGTTGATCCAATTGATAATCAATCCTTTTATACAAGAGCAGGTAATTTTAAAATGGGTCCAAATGGATATCTTTTGACTTCAGATAATTTACAAGTTCAAAGTATAGTAGCTAGTCCTGTCAAAACTGTTGGAACTACTGGTATCAGTAAATTTGATGATACGTTTAGTGAATTTGTTCTTAGTAAAAATTTAGAAACTAATGAATCCCTTATTAGTATTAATACAAAAGTAAGTGATTATGCAAAATCTGCAAGTAATTTTGGACTAAGTGGAAATAATTTAAAATCTAAATATTCACTTATTTCTGATATTGAAGCAGGAATCAAAGATTATAAACAAAAACTTGATGTTTATGCTTCTAATACATTAGCAGCATCAGTTCCTTCAAAATCTCAGGTTTCTGAAATTAGTTTTGATACTGTAAAAATTAACTTGCAAGCTAGTGGAGATTTTATTAGTGTAAACATAAATAATAATGTTATAAGACAAGAATTTAAACTTGATGCTGATAATACAATGAAATTATTTTCAGATAAATTGTCTGCTTTGCTAAATGTAGATTCTAAAGTTGAAGCTAATGGTAAAATAACAATTTCTTCAACTATACCTGGTCAAGAAATTAAGATCTCAGGTGCATCAGTTAATAATCTTTCAGTTAATACAAATACACTTGTAAAAGCAGAAATAGGTAGTGGAAAAGCTTTATTTGATTCAGCTCAAGTAGCTTTACAAGAATTAGTACAAAGAGCCGGCGGAAAGTTTTTACAAATGGAAAATTCTATATTATCTGTAAATGAAAAGAATCTAAATATGTCAAATTTAAATTTAAAACTAGATAAATTAGATATCTCTGATTATTCTTTTCCTAAGTTAGAAATTACTAATGGGAATATATATTTAAAAGATGGTGACAACAAATTTTTAGTAGGTAAAATTGCAAATGTTAGTTTTTCTAATAATACAGGACTTACGGCTGTTGGAAATAATAACTATACTCAAACAAAGACATCAGGTAATGCAATATATTCAGGTGATACAAGTCAAATTATTGGAAATTCACTTGAATTAAGTACGTCAAATTTAGGTGAAAACTTAACGGAATTACTTGTTTTACAAAAAGCTTTTGAAGCAAATTCAAAGATTATTACTACCTCAGATGAATTTTTAAAAACTGCTATTAATTTAAAAAGATAGTATGTTTAATACTTCTTACTTTTAAAGTAAGAAGGTTTAAACATATATTGTTTAGATATAAAAGGATAAATTATGATTACAGCATTGTGGACTGGTATTTCAGGACTAGCAACTCAACAAAAAGCTTTAGATAATGAAGCACATAATATTGCGAATGTTAATACAGTAGGTTATAAAGCAACAAGAATATCTTTTGCGGATCAATTGTACCAAGATAAGATTGGTAAAGGTTCAAAAGTATTAGATGCAGAAAAGATCTTCAAGCAAGGTGGACGTAAACTAACTGGTATTTCTTACGATTTAGCACTTAATGGAGATGGTTTTTTTGCCGTAATAAATAAAAAACAAGCAGGAACAGCTGAAACTTTATTTACAAGAGCAGGTAACTTTAGAATGGGTGATAATGGTACTCTTCAAGATGCTGCTGGTAATGAAGTACAAGGTTGGGCTATGAGAAAAATAGATCCAGAAAAAAATGTATCTTCAACTAATCCAAACGTAAGTTATTTTACTGATTCATATAATAAGCTTCTAACATCTAAAATTGTAAAACATTCAACTTATATTGAAACAATTACTGCAAAATCAACTGATTATGATAAAAGTGCAAAAAAAGATAATGAACTAGTTTTCTCAGGAGCAGGTGCAAAATCAAAATTTGCAAAAGTTTCTGATATTGAAGAATTAGTAAAAGATTATTCTATGTGGCTTAAAAAACTTCAAGATGATCCTGATGTTATTTCAGCAGGTTCCACGGCACAAGTTTCTCATTTAAATTTTAAAGGTGATACTTTAAAAAAAGAAACTGATACTATTTATGTATATATTAATGGGGATAAAATAACTCAAACATTTATTAAAAAAATTGCAGATCCTAGTTTAACACCTGCAATGGTTGGAGATTTAACTGGTAATGGTGGTGCTCCTGATGCTGCTGATGCTGATTTAGCAGCAAGTAGAATTGCAACTTATAAAGCTTTAGCTGATAAAATATCTGAAAAAACAGGGTTTAAAGCTACTACAGTTACTAATGGTCCTGTTGGTACAGTTTTTGATAATACAAATCCTTATGCTGATGTATTTGCAAATGGTGATACTATCACTGAATCTACATTAAACTTAGATGTATTATTAGGTATGATTAAAATTGAGTCATTAATCCCAGGTCAAGAATTTGTAATTAAAGAACATGCTGAAACTTCTGGAGATAGGGTTATGCTAGGTAATCTTAATTCAACTGATTCGAAAACTGATGCATTAAAGGGTAGTGGAAGTGGTGCTGTTGAATCATCAAGAAAAGCTTTATCTGATGCAGTTGCTGGTAAACAAAGAGATGTATTTACTCCTAGTGAATTAGTTACTTTCCCTGGAACTTATACTTTTGAATTTACTTTTTTTGATAAAGATTCAAATAATAATAAAACGGTTCCTGCAGTTCCCGCTTCATTCGCAGGTGTTACTGATATTACTGATTTAGCTACTAAGATTAATGCAGATACTGAACTTAAGAAATATATAACTGCTGAAGTAATTAATGGAAACTTAGTACTTAAACCAATTGATGCTTATTCAGATATTAAATTTGCAGGTATGTTAAAAGAAGGTACAAATATAATTGATAGAAATGAAGTTGCTTCTGGTAGAGAAGGAGCTGGTGCTGAATTTATGCAAATTGTAAATACAATTGATCAAACTACTAGTAAAAATTCTTTACAATTAAGACTTGATACATTAGGTATCTCAGGTAGTGCTTTTGGTGAATTTAGTGTTGATGATACAGGGCTTATTACTATGAAACAAGATGGAGCTGATTTTGCTATTGGTCAAATTGCTATTGCTAAATTTAATAGTATGAGAGGTCTTAACGCTGTAGGAGATAATTTATATGCTAAAACTAATAACTCTGGTGAAGCTATATATAATTTAAATAATAATAAAACTGCAAAAATTGAATCTAAGTCTTTAGAATTATCAACTGCTGATTTATCTGAGAGTTTAGTAAACTTAATGGTATTTCAAAGAGCTTTTGAAGCAAATGCTAAATCAATTACAACAGCAGATCAACTACTTAATACATTAATTAACTTAAAAAGATAAAATAATAAAGAGTAAATCTCTTTATTATTTATTTAAATTAAAAGGAAAAATTTGGAAAATTTTTTACTTGTTATGATTCTTGGAGTACTAGCTATGTACTTTTTTTCAAGCATGAGTATATATAAAACACTATACAGAAAAGTAAATGAAGAAAAAAACTTATTATCTGATGATAGTACAAAATATCAAGGGCTTGTTAAAAAGTTGGAACATCAATTAAAATCTGATGCTGCTGCAATGAAAGGTAGTTATGATAACTTATCTTCGGCTAGGGAAGAAACTCAAGAATTAAGATTAGAAAATCAAAATTTAAAACAAAAAATCGATCAATTAGAAAAAAGAACTGATGAGCTATATGCTCAAGTTAATACTTTGGTGTAAAATGAAAAGAATTTTTATAATATGTTCATTATTTATTTTTGTTTTTAATTCTTATGCTAAAAATCAAAATGATAATGATTCGTACCCAGAAATTGTATACAAATATAAAAAACTTAAAAAAAATCATGAAAACATGACTCTTCAAGTTGACTTTAATAAAGCAGTTTTGCTTTTAGAAAAAGAAAAGTATGAAGAAGCTATTTCAATATTTAAAAGAACTGCTCAAATTAATCAAATCCCATCTTTTTTAAATATTGGAATTGCTTATTATAAATTAAATAATACTCATAATGCTTTATTGTATTTAAATAAAGTTTACAATTATACGGATACAAAATTTACTCATACATTTTCATATATGGCTGCTTCGTATTATTTATATAATATCTCTAAAGATGTTAAATATTTAGATGGAATAATTGAAATAGGTAAAAAAAATAAAAAAGTTTCAGAGCACTCAAAAAGAATGATTGCTGATACTTATATTATTTTAAAAGAGTATTCAAAAGCAATTAAAATTTTAAATACTATGGATTCACCTTTAAATCTTAAAATAGCAATGCTATATTTAAAAATTAAAAATTATGCAAAAGCTGAATTATTTCTACAAAGAGCTTTTTCAGACACTGTTAATTTAGCTAAAAAAAATAAAATATTATGGTTAATGGTATTTAGAGATTTAAAATCAAATGAGTTAGATAAATTAAAAGATCATTTAGCAAAAGTTATAAAAAAGAAAAATGTATTTTCAGCTCATTTGGAATTACCAATAAAAATGTTTTTTAATAAAAATTAAGGAAAACACCTTTAAAATCGGATTTTCGCTAGCTAGCCGAAAAACATAAAATAAATTTAAAAATGATTACTTCAGATTTAAATTATCATATTTTTTGATAAATATGATTTCTTCAACATTAGCACTATTAAATAATAC
>JABSON010000052.1 GCA_013215915.1 Campylobacteraceae bacterium
CTAGATACTATTCTAAATTCAGGAATAGAAGGATCATAAGTTTTAATAAACTCACTTGATGATTTGCTTTTTTGGTTTGAAATACATAAGTCTACTAGAGTAAACACATTTGTAATATTTGCATTAGTTTGTTTTATATTTTGCTTTTTAGTTATTGTTGATTTATATAATTTGATATGTATTATTTCATCATTATCATAAGAAACAGTAATAGCATAAAATAAGTAGTTTTCTAGAGATAAATCTAAGTAAGTAGTTTTATTTCCATAAGTATTAGAAGCATTATCTAAAGCTAAATCAAAAAGAACTTTTGATTTAACTCTATTTAATACAAACTGAGCTTCGTTATTTGAATAAATTATTTTTCCATTTGAAGAGAAAGAAATAATAGGATTTAAATCTAACTCTACCCAGTTCTCAAAAAATTCCATATTAACTTTCTACGTAATTCTTTAAGTTTTTTCCAACTTTTGGATGTTTAAGTTTTTTAATTGCAGAAGATTCGATTTGTCTAACTCTCTCTCTTGTAACTGATAATTCTTTACCAATTTCTTCAAGAGTTCTATCAGATGCATCATGCATTAATCCAAATCTCATTCTAACAACTGCTTGTTCTCTTTCATTTAACTGAGATAAAATTTGATCGATTTGATTTTGTAAATCTTCTTTCATAATATTATCAATAGGTGTAGGTGCTTTTTCATCAGGAACAAAATCTCCAAATTTACCATCATCATCAGATCCAATAGGAGCTTCAAGAGATACAGGTTCTTTTGTAATTTTAATTACTTGTTTAACTTTATCAACAGCTAAACCAACTTCTTTAGCAATTTGTTCTACATCTGGCTCTTTACCATTTTCTTGAATACCTTTTCTAATGATCTTATTAATTCTATTAATAGTTTCGATCATATGAATTGGAATTCTAATAGTTCTTGCTTGATCAGCAATAGCTCTTGAAATTGCTTGTCTAATCCACCATGTTGCATAAGTAGAGAATTTATAACCTTTTTTATATTCAAACTTATCAACAGCTTTCATAAGTCCAATATTACCTTCTTGAATTAAATCTAAGAAAGGAAGACCTCTATTTGTATATCTTTTTGCAATAGATACAACAAGTCTAAGGTTTGATTTTGCCATTCTAGTTTTTGACTCATCAGTAATTTTTTTACCACGTTTGATTTGTTCTAAAACATCTTTTAATTCTTCTTCTTCTAAATCGAAACCATCTTTAGATGCTTCTTTAGTTTGGAAAAGTTTTTTGATTTCCATATAAGTAGAAACCATAGTTGCTTCAGGAACCATAGCAGTAATTTGAATTTTAGTTAAATTAATAATTTCTAATAATAGTTTTTGGTGATTCTCTTTTAACATATCATTAAATAAAGGTAATTTATATTCTAATCTTTTTAACTCTTGATCAAAACCTGAATCAGATTTTAAAGAAGTTTCCATTGCTTTTACAATTTCAGTAATAAGTTTAGAAGTAGGTCCCAAGTTTAATAAAGCATCTTTTAAAATATTCTTTTTAAAAGCAATTGCTAATTTATGTTGAATAACATCATCAAATTTATCAGATGAAGCAGATTCTTTAGCTAAAAATTTTAACCAATCTTTTTTTGCTTTTTCTAAAGACTTAAATGATTCAATAATAGCAATAGATCTTTTATCTAGTTTTTTCTCTTTTTTACTATCTTTTTCAGCTTCAGTTTCTTCAACTTCTTCTTTATCATCTTTATCGTCTTTTTCTTCATCGTCAAAGTTTTTGAATAATTCTTTAACTTTTCTTTCTCTATTAACTAAAGGTTCTTTATATTCTAAAATAAAGTCAATTAAATATGGCACAAAACAAATTGCATCAAGAATTACATCTTCACCAGTTTCAATTTTTTTAGAAATTTCGATTTCTTCTTCTTTTGTTAATAAAGGTATTTTACCCATTTCTCTTAGGTACATTCTTACAGGAGAATCAGATCTTGACCACTCTAATAATTCTTTATTCTTTAATAAATCAAAAACATCATCATCGTTTTCAATCATTTTAATTCTAATGTCTGCTCTTTTTTTAGCTTCTGCTTCATTAAGAAGTTTAGCTTGTTCTTGAGAAGAAATTAAATTTACGTTATAAAGTTGAATTAAAGCTATTAACTTTTTAACATTAGGCCCAGAAGGAGCTTTAGGAAAAATTCTAATTAATTTTTCATACGTTAAAACAGAATCTTTATTCTCTTTTACCATCTTTTCAATTGTTTTATTTAAATCTTTTGCACTCATTGTGTGTAAAATCCTTTTTATAATTAGCTTTTATTATACCCAATTATTATAAAATAATAATTAATTGGAATAATTTAATCTATAATTTTTATATTTTTGATAAGATATTACAGAAATTTAAAAAATATTTATTTTTTTTATGGGAGAAAAGGGAGAAATTATGAATGAAATTAGAGGAAATGTTTGGAACTTTGGAGCGCATATTGATACTGATATTATTATTGCAGCAAGATATTTAAATTCATCAGAGCCAGAGCATTTAGCAAAATATATTATGGAAGATAAAGATCCTGATTTTGTAAATAAAATGTCTAAGGGAGACATTATAGTTGCAGGTGAGAACTTTGGTTGTGGATCATCAAGAGAACATGCTCCAATTGCACTTAAAGCTGCAGGTATTGCTGCTATTGTTGCACCATCTTTTGCAAGAATATTTTATAGAAATGCATTTAATATGGGATTACCAATTTTTGAACTACCTGAGTCATTAGAAATTAAAGAAGGTGAAAACATTTCTATTAATTTAGACGAAGGTACAATTACAAATAATACACAAAATATTACATATAAATTTAAAGCAATTCCAGAATTCATGCAAGAACTTATTGCAGCTGGTGGATTAATTAATTTTGCAAAAGAAGAAATAAAAAAGGCTAAAAATGTCTAAAATATATAAAATTTCTATAATTAAAGGTGATGGTATTGGTCCTGAGATTGTAGATGAAGCTATAAAAGTTTTAGATAAAGTATCAGAGATTTGTGATTTTAAACTTGAGTATAAAGAATACTTAATGGGGGGAATTGCTATTGATACTACTGGTGTTCCACTTCCACAAGAAACTATTGATGGAGTATTAGATTCTGATGCTTGTTTATTTGGTTCAATTGGTGGTCCTAAATGGGATAATTTACCAAGAGAACTAAGAGCTGAAACTGGCTTATTAAAATTTAGAGAAGCTATGGGTGTATATGCTAATTTAAGACCTGCTATTATATATGATGAACTAATTAATGCTTCAACTTTAAAAGCTGATGTTATTAAAGGTGTTGACATTATGGTTGTGCGTGAATTAATTGGTGGAATATACTTTGGGCAACCTCGTGCAAATGATGGTGAACGTGCATATAATACAATGGTTTATACAAAATCTGAAATCATTAGAATTGGTAAAAAAGCTTTTGAAATTGCTAAAACTAGAGATAATAGATTATGTTCAGTTGATAAAGCTAATGTTTTGGAAGTATCTCAATTATGGAGAGATACTATGAATGAATTAAGCAAAGATTATCCAGAAGTAGAACTTACTCATATGTATGTAGATAATGCAGCTATGCAACTAGTACGTAATCCAAAACAATTTGATGTAATTGTAACTGGAAATATTTTTGGAGATATCTTAAGCGATACTGCTTCAATGGTAGTTGGATCTATTGGTTTATTACCTTCTGCTTCAACAGGAGATAAAACAGCTATTTATGAGCCCATTCACGGCTCAGCTCCTGATATTACAGGTTTAGGTATTGCTAATCCTATTGCTACAATTGAGAGTGTTGCAATGATGCTTAAATATTCACTAAATGAAGAAGAAGCTTCTTTAAAAATCCAAGCTGCTATAAAAAAAGCTTTAGTTGAAGGTTATAGAACTAAAGATATAGCTTCATTTGATGCAAAAGAAGTACTTACAACTACACAAATGGGTGAACTTATTAAAAATAATCTAGTTTAAAATAAATAGTATAAAAGAAAAAAAAGTATTTAGAATTAAATGCTTTTTTTTATTATTTCTATATAAAATAATGTTATACTTTAATTTATATAGAAGGTAATATTATGAAAAATCAAAACAATTATAGATTAATTACTCGTGCTGATATGGATGGTTTAATATGTGCTACATTACTTAAATCTATTGGTTTAATAAATGATATTGTATTTGTTCATCCAAAAGATATGCAAGATGGTCTTATAAAGGTAACAACTTCTGATATTACTACAAATTTACCTTATGTCAAAGGTGTTCATTTGTCTTTTGATCATCACTTCTCAGAAACACTTAGAAATAAAAAAGAAAAGAATCATATTATAGATGCAAATGCTCCAAGTGCTGCTCAAGTAGTATTTGATTATTATAATGGATTTAATAACTTTCCTACTTTTTATAAAGATATGATGATTGGGGTAAATAAAGCAGATTCTGCAGATTTTACAATTGATGAAATCTTAAATGCAAAAGATTGGGTATTACTTAGTTTTTTAATGGATTCTAGAACTGGCCTAGGAAGATTTAAAGATTTTAAAATAAATAATTATGATCTGATGATGAACTTAATTGATTATTGTAAAGATTATGAAATTGATAAAATCTTAGAAATAGAAGAAGTAAAAGAAAGAGTTGATTTATATTTTAAATATATAAATGAATTTAATACTCAATTAAAGAAGTGCTCACATATATATGATAATGTAATTATAATTGATTATAGAAATGAAAAAATTATATATCCAGGGAATAGATTTCAAATATATGCTATGTTTCCTGAAGTTTCAGTTTCAATTCACATCTCAAATACTTATGATAAACAAAAAATAGCATATTCATGCGGTAAATCAATTATTAATAAAAGCTCAAATACAAATATTGGTGAGTTAATGCTTGAGTTTGGTGGAGGAGGGCATAAAGCAGCAGGAGGTTGTCAAATACCCTTATCTGATGCAGATTTAGTTTTAGATAAAATTATATATAAAATAAATTCTGATTATAAAAGTGAAGAATAAATTTCACTTTTATATAATAAATTATCCTAATAAAGTTTTTACTTCTTCACAAAATATATCAAATGAAGCTAGGTCTAAGTCAGACTCTCTTTGTTTTTTACCCCACATAGGCTCAGGAAAATATGAATCGTTTTTGAATCTGGCCATAATATGAAAATGTACTTTAGGCATATAGTTTCCAAATGAAGCTATATTTATTTTTTCACACATATAATAAGACAGCATTTTTTTCTCAATAATATCTAAAGCTTTAAATATTTCATCTTTTGTTTCTTGTGAACAATAAGATAATTCTTTATGTCCATCTTTTGTAAATATCTTTAACCAAGGTATTTCACTATTTTCTTTTTCAATTGTGATATAATTATTTTCATAAATCATTCTAATCCTTTAGTTTAAAAGAATACAAAAATCTATATATTTTGTCAATTACGATTACTTAATAAGTATCTTTTATGATTAATCTGACTTTAAGCTTAACTTTCATATAATCCATTTCCTAATTTACAACCATAAAAGAAGTTTTAATAAAAATTTTGTGTTTTATTAAGGTTTGGATGAATGAGACAGGTATGATCCTGATCGTTCATACCTGTTGTTTATGATGGAAAAAAAAATACACAAAAAGAGGATAGACTTATGAAAGTAAGAGCTTCAGTTAAAAAAATGTGTGACAAATGTAAAATTGTCAAAAGAAAAGGCATCGTTAGAGTAATCTGCGAAACTAAAAAACATAAACAAAGACAAGGATAATAAGCATGGCAAGAATTGCAGGTGTTGATTTACCAAACAAAAAGAGAATGGAATTTGCTTTAACTTATATTTTCGGTATAGGTTTACATAATTCAAGATTAATTTTAAATGCTATTGGAATGGATTTCAATAAAAGAGCACACGAAGTTACTGAAGATGAAGCAGCAGCTATCAGACAAGAGATCCAAAAGAGCTATATGGTTGAGGGTGATCTTAGAAAGAAAGTAGCTATGGATATTAAAGCTTTAATGGATTTAGGTTCATACAGAGGTTTAAGACATAGAAAAGGTTTACCGTGTAGAGGGCAAAAGACAAAAACTAATGCTCGTACTAGAAAAGGTAAAAAGAAAACTATCGGCGCGTCTGCTAAGTAAGGAATTTTAAATGGCAAAAAGAAAAGTAACTAGAAAAAAAGTAGTAAAAAAGAACATTGCTGACGGTATTATTCATATCGCTGCAACTTTTAATAATACTATGGTAACAATTTCAGATTTAGCTGGAAATGCAATTACATGGTCATCTGCTGGAAACTTAGGTTTCAAAGGAAGTAAAAAATCTACTCCTTTCGCTGCGCAAGCTGCTGTTGAAGATGCTATTAAAAAAGCAATGGAACACGGAATCAAAAATCTTGGTATTAAAATTCAAGGTCCAGGTTCAGGTAGAGATACTGCTGTTAAGGCTGTTGGTGCTTATGAAGGTATCAAAGTTAAATGGTTAAAAGATGTTACTCCATTACCACATAATGGTTGTAGACCTCCTAAACGTAGAAGAGTGTAAGGATACAGTATGGCAAGATATAGAGGACCAGTAGAAAGATTAGAACGAAGATTAGATGCAGATCTTGGACTTAAAGGTGAGAGAAGACTTAACGGTAAATCAGCTTTAGAAAAAAGACCATTTGCTCCAGGTCAACACGGACAAAGAAGAACAAAAATTTCTGAGTACGGTTTACAATTAAGAGAAAAGCAAAAAGCTAAATTTATGTATGGTGTTTCTGAAAAACAATTCAGAAAATACTTTAAAAAAGCTGCTGCAAGAGACGGTAATACAGGTGAAAACTTAATTACTTCAATTGAGCAAAGATTAGATAACGTTGTTTATAGAATGGGATTCGCTTCAACTAGAGCGTTTGCAAGACAAATTACTACTCACGGTCATATTACTGTTGATGGTAAAAAACTTGATATTCCTTCTTACGTTGTTAAACCAGGTCAAGTTATCGCTGTTAAAGAGAAAACTAAATCTAATCCTCAAATCGTTAGAGCTTTAGAATTAACAAACCAAACTGGTATTGTTGAATGGGTTTCTGTTGATAAAGATAAAATTTCTGGAACATTTACTAGAATTCCTACTAGAGAAGAAGTAATTATTCCAGTTAACGAAAGATTAATTGTAGAGTTATACTCTAAATAATAAATAAAAGGTAGCATATATGAAAATTTTTGCAGACTCTCCATTTTTACCAACTGAAGTTGAAATTGAGGCAATAAGCGACACAGAAGCTAAAATTACTGCTTACCCATTTGAAAGTGGTTTTGCAATTACTTTAGCTCACCCTTTAAGAAGATTACTTCTTTCTAGCTCAGTTGGATTCGCTCCAATTGCAGTAAAAATTGAAGGTGCAACGCACGAGTTTGATTCTTTAAGAGGTATGTTAGAAGATATCGCTATTTTTATTATTAATCTTAAAAATATTCAATTTAAAATTAACAGTGACGAAGAAAGAGTTGAAGTAGAATATTCTTTTGACGGACCTAGAGAAATCAAAGGTTCTGATTTAATTAATTCTGAAGTAGAAGTAGTATCTCCGGACGCTCACTTAGCTACTATCAATTCTGATTGTAATTTAACATTTACTGTAGTTGTTCAAAAAGGTATAGGTTATATGCCTTCTGAAGACATTAGAGAAATGTTATCTGATGATTATATTCCAATTGATGCATTCTTTACACCTGTTAAAAAAGTTGTATATGATATTGAAAAAATGTTAGTAGAAGATAATCCTAACTTCGAAAAAGCTGTATTTACAGTGCAAACTAATGGGCAAATTACTCCTATTACTGCATTTAAAGAAGCTGTTTCAGTTATGTACTCACAAATGTCAGTATTTAACAAAGTTTTTGATTTATCAAAAGTAACAGTAAGTGATGCTAGCGAAGAGCCAGTAGAACTTAAAGATTTAATTGTAAAAATTGAAGATTTAAATTTAAGTGCTAGATCATTCAACTCTTTAGATAGAGCTGGATTAAAATTCCTTGGTGAATTAGTACTTATGAGTGAAGTTGAAGTTAAAAATATTAAGAATTTAGGTAAAAAGTCTTATGATGAAATTTATGATAAATTAGAGTCATTAACTTTCCCTATTGAAAATACACTTCCAGAAAACGTTGCCTCAGCTTTAAGAAGAAAGCTTGAGCAATTAAAAGCATAATAAAAGGTTTAGTATGAGACATAAGCACGGATATAGAAAGTTAAATAGAACTTCTTCTCATAGAAAAGCATTGTTAAAAAATATGGCAATCGCTTTAATCGAAAGAGAAAAGATTGAAACAACTGTTCCAAAAGCAAAAGAATTAAGAAGATACATTGAGAGATTAATTACTACTTCTAGAAATGCTGATTTAAATACACATAGAATTGTATTTGCATCATTACAATCTAAAGAAGCAACTAAAAAAATCATCAATGAAATCGCTCCTAAGTATGAAGGTCGAAATGGTGGTTACACTAGAATCATTAAGACTAGAATCAGAAGAGGGGATGCTACAACAATGGCATTCATTTCATTCGTATAATCATTTAATTGATTCAAAAAAGGGAGGCTTCGGTCTCCCTTTTTTTATACCTAATAAAAATATAACAAATTCAAAATAAAATCACAAATCCCTTTTTCTAGCCTATCATTTAAGATATATTGTTGTATAATGCCTCGATAATACAATACATATTTAGGAGCTATAATTGATTACACTTAAAGAAGCACTAGCTTTAAATAGCGATGAAATCAAAAATATAACAGATGATTTATTAAAAGAAATCAACAATAGTAAAATTGGATCTTATGTAGAACAATTAACTAATACAGAAATATCAAAAACTGGTTCTGGTATTCCAATTGCAATTAAAGATAATATAAATGTAAAGAATTGGGAAATCACTTGTTCAAGTAAAATTTTAAAAGGGTATATCTCTCCTTATAATGCTACTGTAATTGAGAAATTAGAAAAAGCTGGACTAAGTGCATTTGGTAGAACTAATATGGATGAGTTTGCTATGGGAAGTTCAACTGAATCTTCTTGTTATGGTAAAACATTAAATCCTATTAATACTGATTGTGTACCTGGTGGTAGTTCTGGTGGATCTGCTGCTGCAGTTGCTAGCGGAACTGCTATTTGTGCATTAGGGACTGATACTGGTGGTTCAATTAGACAACCTGCTGCATATTGTGGTGTTGTTGGAATGAAACCTACTTATGGAAGAGTTTCAAGATTTGGAATTACTGCATATTCTTCATCTTTAGACCAATGTGGTCCTATTACTCAAAATGTTGAAGATGCTGCAATTTTATATGATATTATTTCAGGACATGATCCAAAAGATTCAACGTCTGCAAATGTTGAGTATTCTGCTGTTTCTCCTAAACTAAATGCTAATAGAAAATTAACAATAGCTATTATTGAAGATTTTGTATCAAAAGCAAGTTCTGATGTTCAAAAAGCTCATGCATATGCTGTTAAAAGCTTAGAAGAAGCAGGACATACAATTATTAAAAAATCTATGCTTGATGTTTCAAAAGTTTTATCTTCTTACTACATAGTTGCAACAGCAGAAGCAAGTGCTAACTTAGCAAGAATGGATGGAGTTAGATTTGGAGCACGTAAGGGTGATGGAAATTTAAATGATATGTACTTACAAACAAAATCTCAAGGTTTTGGTAAAGAAGTTCAAAAAAGAATTATGTTAGGTTCATTTGTATTAAGTTCGGGTTATTATGATGCTTATTATATCAAAGCACAAAAAATTAGACATTTAATTAAAGATGAATATGATGCAATTTTTGCAGATGCTGATTTAATACTTTCACCAGTTGCCCCAACAACTGCTCCAAAAATTGGTTCATTTGAATCATCATTAGAAATGTATCTTTCTGATATTTATACAATCTCAGTTAACTTAGCAGGACTTCCAGCTATTTCTGTACCTGTTTGTAAAAGTGAAGATGGTATGCCAGTAGGTTTACAATTAATTGCAAACGCATTCGAAGAACAAACACTATTTGATGGTGCTTTAAGTTTAGAGAAACAAGTTAAATATATTAAATAATTATAAAGGAATAAAATGAGAATTAAAAAAAGAGCCTTAACATTTGAAGATGTTTTATTAGTGCCAGCGGCATCATGCGTATTACCAAAAGAGGTAAGTTTAAAGACAATGTTAACAAAGAAAATTTCTTTGAATATTCCTTTTATATCTGCTGCAATGGATACAGTAACTGAATATGAAGCTGCTATTGCAATGGCAAGACTTGGTGGAATTGGTGTTATTCATAAAAATATGGATATTGAAACACAAGCTCTACAAGTGCGAAAAGTAAAAAGAAGCGAATCTGGAATGATTACTGATCCTATTACTATTAGAAAAGAACAAACATTACAAGATGCTGAAGATATCATGGCAAACTACAGAATTTCTGGTATTCCTGTTGTAGATAATGATAATAATCTACTAGGTATTATTACAAATAGAGATATGAGATTTACTAAAGATTTTGCTAAAAAAATTGAAGTTAAAATGACTAATATGCCTTTAGTTACTGCTAAAGTAGGAACTACTTTAGAAGAAGCTGCTGAAGTTATGCATACTAATAAAATTGAAAAATTACCTATTGTTGATAAAGACAATAAATTAATGGGTTTAATTACTATTAAAGACATTAATAAAAAAAGAGAACATCCAAATGCATCAAAAGATGATAAAGGTAGACTTCTAGTTGCTGCTGCAATTGGTGTTGGTCAAATTGATAGAGCAAGAGCATTAGTTGAAGCTGGTGTTGATGTTTTATGTTTAGATTCAGCTCATGGTCACTCAAAAGGTATTATAGATTCAGTTGCTTCTATTAAAGCTGAACTTAATGTTGAAATTATTGCTGGTAATGTTGCTACTGCAGCTGCTACGAAAGCATTAATTGATGCAGGAGCAGATTGTGTTAAAGTAGGGATAGGTCCTGGTTCTATTTGTACTACAAGAATTGTTGCAGGTGTTGGGGTTCCTCAAATTACTGCAATTGATGAATGTGCTGCTGAAGGTGCTAAATACGGAGTTCCAATCATCGCTGATGGTGGAATTAAATATTCTGGAGATGTAGCTAAAGCTTTAGCTGTTGGTGCATCTACTGTAATGATGGGATCAGCATTAGCTGGTACTGAAGAGAGTCCTGGTGAAATTATTTTATACCAAGGTAGAAAATTCAAATCATACAGAGGAATGGGTTCTATTGGAGCAATGTCTAAAGGTAGTACTGATAGATATTTCCAAGAAGGAACTGCTGCTGATAAACTAGTACCTGAAGGAATTGAAGGTAGAGTTGCATATAGAGGTCATATTGCTGATATTATTCATCAAATGACTGGTGGATTAAGAAGCTCAATGGGTTACTTAGGTTCTGCTACTATTCCAATTTTCCAAGAAACTGCTGAGTTTGTTGAAATTACATCAGCTGGTCTTAGAGAGTCTCATGTTCATGATGTAACAATCACTAACGAAGCTCCTAACTACCACGTATAAAAAGAGAAGTAAAGCATAAGCTTTACTTTTTTTCTTTCAAGTATAATTACATACACTTTATATTTCACAATAAGTATTTTTTATAAAAGACTAATAGTATATTTACTAATTAGAATTTCATAAGAAATAAAATACCTTACAAATTAAGAGGAACAAATAAATGAATACAAATTTAAAAGAACTTAACCCAGATAGACCAAATATTATAACTACTGATATCGATGCAATTAGTTTTTACCGTAAAATGGATGCAAAAGCTACAATTGAAGAAATGATTGAAGGTAAGTATGTTATTGTAGAAGAATTTTACTCTAATGGTCTTGACCTTTTAGTAGAGCTACGAAGAACACTTTTAGAAACATATAGTGATAGTAGTTTCCAAGGTCAAAGAGATTACAGATCTGCTTTTAGAAAAGCTTCACATAGATTATTAATTAAAGTAGAAAATAATACATTAGCTGTTAAAAAATGTCCAGATATTGGATGGTTAAAACAATTATATCCTGATGTTGCAGACTTTTATATTTCTTACCCAGAAGTTCAAGGAATGAATTCTTCTTGGCAATGGTATGAAAAAGGTTTAAAAGTTAAAACATTAAATTTATCTCTTCATCCTTATTACGGAACATATTTCCCTACAAGATTTGACCACATTGTTTTATTTGACAAATGGTTAACTACTTACAAAGGTTCAAAAAAGAAAGCTGTTGATATTGGAGTAGGGTGTGGTGTTTTATCATTCCAATTAGTAAGAAAAGGTTTTAAAAACATTTTTGCATCTGATACTAATAAAAATGCTATTATTGGTGTAGCTAAAGAACTTAATAGATTAGACTTTAATAAAAAAATTGATTTATCTCATGGTGATTTATTTGATACTTACGAAGATAAAGCTGATTTAATTGTATTTAATCCTCCTTGGTTACTTGCAAAACATGAACTTGAAGAAGGAATTGATAGAGCTATGTATTATGAAGATGGTTTATTTGATAGATTTTTCGAAGAAGCAAAAAAACATTTAGCAGAAGATGGAAAATTAGTATTAATATTCTCAAATCTTGCACAAGTTGTTGATAGAAATGCTGCTCATCCAATTAAAGATGAGTTAGAAAATAATTCTAGATTTAAACTAGAAACATTTTTACAATCAGATGTAAAAGGTTTATCTCAAAGAACAAGAAGATCTAGCCAAAGATCTAATGAAAAAGTAGAACTATGGGTTTTAACTGCTAAGGAATAAAATCTTATTATTAAGTATAAATGATTTATCATTTATACTTAGTTCTCTAAAAGTCTAAAGGACTTTTTAAATCCTCTTTATTTAACTCTTTAACTACATGAGTGTAAATCATTGTAGTCTCAATACTTTTATGTCCTAATAACTCTTGAATTGATCTTATATCTGTACCATGTTGTAATAAATGTGTTGCATAAGAATGTCTAAATGTATGAGATGATATTTTTTTATCAACATCTGTTTTTTCTACTGCTTCTTTAATATTTCTTCCTAATGTTTTAGGATGTATATGATGTCTTCTAATAATTTCACTTAATGGATCTTTACTTAGATGTTTCATATGAAATAAGAATTGCCATTTTGTTTCTTTTTTTGAAGATGGATATTTTTTTTCTAAAGAAAATGGTAAATATACTGATCCATAGCCTTGACTTAAGTCATCTTGATGTATATTTCTTACACTTTTAATTTGACTTGTTATTTTATCCTTTAATTTTAAGGGTAGGGGAATTGTTCTATCTTTTAATGATTTGCTATCCCAAATATATACTTTATTAAAACCTAAATCAATATCTTTGATTCTTAAATTTAATACTTCACTCATACGTAATCCACAGCCATACATTAAAGTTACTACTAGTTGATAAATACCAGTAAGATTATCAATTACATCTTTTACTTCTTGAATTGTTAAAACTACAGGTATATGTTTTCTGGTTTGTGTTCTTAACGCTTGAATGTTTTCACTTGTCATATCTATATTTAATACTTCTTTATATAAAAATAATAGTGCTGCAAATGCTTGGTTTTGGGTAGTGGGTGAGACTTTTCTAGTAACTGCTAAAAAAGTTAAAAAAGCCTCAATCTCAACTTTCCCCATTTCTTTAGGATGCTTTTTATTATGGAAAAATATATAATGTTTCATCCAATGAATATAAGTTTTCTCAGTTGAGATACTATAATGCTTAAATCTTATTTTATCTCTAACAATATCAAGTAGTTTTTTTCTTTCCATAATTTGTCCTTTTCTCTATATTCATATAAATAATAGACATTTACATTTTACTCTTAATTGTATTTCAACTCTAAAACATTGCAATTTGTAATGTTTTGGAGTTAAAAGATATATATTAATTTAAATAGTAATTAATTTATTTAAGGGACATTATGTCTCTTTTACCAGATATTTAGAATTTAATGGACAAA
>JABSON010000053.1 GCA_013215915.1 Campylobacteraceae bacterium
ATTTATAAAAGATAATAAAATTCTGTTTCTTATAATAGAACAATATATATCATAAACTTTACCTACATAAATATCACCATGTGCTATTTGTATAGTTTTATCTTTATATTTTGCAGATATTGGTTGTTGGGCTCTTTTATATACTTTTATATTAGGAAATATCTTTTGAATATTATAATCATGATTTCCTTCTAAATATACAATTTCTATAGTTAAAGCTAATTCATTAATTAAATCAATTACTATTTTGTTTTTTCTAATGAAATATTTTGTTTGGTAAGTTAGGAAATCAAATATATCACCCATTAAAATTAACTGAGATGTTTTTATCTTTGCACTTTTAATATCTTGCAAAAAAGATTCTAGGATTTGGTTTTTTTCATTGTAGTGAGTATCTGCTATAAAAATAGCAGACTCTTGTAAATTAAGGCACATAAGCAAGTATTGGTATTCCTTCATTTTCATCAAATCCACACATTAAGTTTGCATTACAAACAGCTTGTGAAGAAGCACCTCTTAATAAATTATCAATTGATGAATTTATGAATAAGGCTTTTTTATTTTTTGCAACAAATATATCACAAAAATTTGTTCCAGCAGTAGCTTTAATATTAACGGGTTCTTTTCTAACTCGAATAAACTTAGAGTCTTTATATGCATCTTCTAATATTTTATCTACATCTACATCATCTTTAAGTGTTGCATATACAGAGATTAACATTCCTCTTGTAACATTAATTAAATGAGGTACAAAATTAATAGCTAATTCTTTATTTTCTAATAATCTAACCTTTTCTTCAATTTCAGGCATATGTCTATGATTAAAAGGATTATAAGCAAAAATATTCTCATTTACATTACAAAAATGTGTACTTTCACTTAGTTTTTTTCCAGCTCCAGAAACTCCAGACTTAGCATCAATAAAAACAGGTGAGTTTTCATCTATATATGGTACAAATGGTAAAAGTGCTAAAAGTGAAGCTGTTGGATAACAACCTGGGTTTGCAACTAAAGAAGCATTTTGAATATCATTTTTATAATACTCTGGTAAACCATATACTGCTTTAGGTAAATTATCTTTATCTTCATGTTCGCAATAGTGTTTTTCGTATGTATCTAACTCTAATCTATAATCAGCAGATAAATCAACAACTTTAACACCAAGCGATATAAGTTCTTTTGCAAAACCCATAGATGTTTTATGTGGAAGTGCTAAAAAAGCTAAAGATGCACAAGATGCAATTTCTTTGGCATCAGCTTTTTCCACATTTGTAGAAATTACATTTTCTAAACAAGGATGAAGTTCATTTATTAAAACTTCTCCTGTTGAATTTGCAATATAAGTAATATTAAATTTTTTATGATTTAATAAAATCTTTACTAGTTCAAGTCCTGTATAACCACTTGCACCAATAATAGCAACATTAAACATCTATTATAATTTCTTTATAACAAACTGATAATACTTCAAAAGATTTACTTCCACCTGGTAATTTAGCGTTAATTTCATCACCTTCTTCTTTTCCAAGTAATTGTTTTGCTAAGGGTGAATTAAATGAAATCAAACCTTTTTCAGCAGAACTTTCAACTCCACCTACAATAGTATAAGTAAACTCTTCTTCACTATTAATATCAAGAATTTCTACTGTTGATCCAAAACTTACTCTTTCATGATTTAAAGTTGTAGGATCGATAATTATAGCTTGAGAAATAATAGCTCCTAGTTCAGCCATTTGGATATCAATTAATCCTAATTTATCTTTTGCTGCATGGTATTCAGCATTTTCTTTTAAATCTCCTAACTGTCTAGCTTCATCTAAAGCAATTACAGTTTCAGGTCTTTCTTTCTTTTTATAAAATTCTAATTCTTTTGTGATTTTATTATAACCGACAATTGTCATTGGTTCTTTTTGCATTTAATCTCCATATATTTATATTATTCTTTATTATTTGATATAATAGCTGAAAATTTATAAAAGAGTAAATATGGAAAGATTTGATAGGACTATAAAACTATTTGGAAATGAAAATTTTGAGAAGTTTCAAAATACAAAATTAATACTTTTAGGTGTTGGAGGTATTGGTTCATTTGCATTAGATTCATTATATAGAACTGGTTTTACTCAAATTACTATTGTTGATTTTGATACATATGAAGAATCAAATAGAAATAGACAATTAGGTAGTGATGATAATATTGACAGAATTAAAGTTGAAGTTCTTCAAGAAAAATATCCAGGAATAGAGATTATTAATTTAAGAATTACAGAAGAATGGGTTGATACTTTTGACTTTTCATCTTATGATTATATTTTAGATGCAATTGATGATATTCCACCAAAAGTAAGGCTAATTCAAAAATATTATAAAAAACTAATTACAACAAGTGGAGGGGCTAAAAGAATTGATTCTTCAAAAATTGAATATATATCAATTTGGGATACTTTTAATGATCCATTTATTAGAAATATTAAAAAACAATTAAAGAAACGTGGATTTAAAAAGAAGTTTAAAGTTATATTTTCTTCTGAAAGTCCAAATTGTATTGAAAAAGGAAGTTTTATGGCAGTTACAGCAGCCTTCGGATTAATGATGTCATCGCTTGTAGTTCAGAAAATATTACAAAAATAACATTTTTCACTAAAAATAACTTCACTTTAAGACAAATGAATATATAATTTAACATAATTCTAAAAGGATCATTATGAGTAGCATGGGAAACAGTGTTGAACAAATGACACAAGGACATTTAAGAAATGTCCAACAGCTAGCCGTTTTTTATACAGGAAACAATAATATTTATGCAATTAATATTGCAAAAGTTAAAGCTTTTATTATTCAAGAAGAAGTAACAATTACTGATACTCCAAAAAGTTCTAATGTAATTGCAGGTATTGCAACTATTAGAGGGGAACCTGTTACTTTATTAAATTTAGATAACTGGTTAGGTTTACCAGCTTTAAAACTTGAAGAATATAAACTAATAATTTTTTGTGAATTTAATCATAAAAAAGTTGGTTTTTTAATTAAAGATATGCTTGATATTGTTGAAAAAACAACTGAAGATTTAAGACATACAGAAGAACAAAACTCTAAAATTACATATACTACGTATGTAAAAGTTCATGATAAAGATGAATTATGTACTGTATTTAATGCAGAACAATTATTAAGAGATATTGGTTGGACGGATAATGGTGATGAAGCATTAAACAGATATGTAGATGCCCCTTTAACATCAGCTAAAGTTATTTTAGCAGCTGAAGATTCAGGTGTTGCGAGAGAAATATTAATTAAATTCTTTGAAAAAGCAAGACTATCTTATGAAATGTTTAAAAATGGTGGGGATTTACTTGAAAGATTAGATGAAATTGATCCAAGCGATATTGGTTTAGTTATCACTGATATTGAAATGCCTGGAACAGATGGTTACCAAGTTGCTCAATATATTAAAGGCTCTGCAAAACTAGAACATATTCCTATAATTGTTAACTCATCTATGACAACTGATTCAGTTAGACAAAAAATGAATAGTATTGGTGTAAATGGATTTGTTGGTAAAACAGATATTTCATCTTTATATAATACTACTAAAGAATTACTTCTTAAATAAGTTGAAAAATAATTCTAAATAATATAAAAGAAGCTAAGCTTCTCTTATATTAACCACTCTTTAAATTCTTTAATTTGATTATTCGTTTGTATAGTTGAAGTTCCACCAAAAGAAGTTCTTGCATTCATTGAAGCTCTTAAATCTAAATACATTACAATTTCTTCTGAAATATTTTTAATTTCATCATTTGATGATCTAATTTCTTCTAAGTTTAATTCACTCATATCTTTATTTAATTCATTTGCTTTTTTAACTACATCTTTTGTAATATAATAAGCTGTTCTAAAAGGCATATTTTCTTTTGTAACTAAATAATCTGCTAAATCAGTTGCGCTTAAATGCCCTACTTTACACGCATTTTCCATATTAGGAACATTAACAATCATAGTTTTAATTACTTCATCTAAAATACTTAAAGAAATTTCAATAGTTTTTACAGAATCAAAAACACCTTCTTTATCTTCTTGAGTATCTTTATTATAAGCAAGTGGAAGACCTTTCATAACTGTAAACAATGAAATTAAGTTCCCATATACACGCCCAGTTTTTCCTCTTAATAATTCAGGAACATCTGGATTTTTCTTTTGTGGCATAATAGAAGATGTAGTTGCATACTCATCACTCATTCTTAAGAATTGAAATTCATATGAAGACCATAAAATTAGCTCTTCAGAAATTCTTGAAATATGCATCATCGCAGTTGAAATATTAAATAAAATTTCTAAAGCAAAATCTCTATCAGATACAGTATCTAAAGCACAAGATGTAGGTTTAGCAAATCCTAATAAATCAGAAGTTTTAAATCTATCAATATTATGTGGAGTCCCAGCAAGAGCTGCTGATCCTAAAGCTGAAACATCATTTCTTTTATATGAGCTCTCAAATCTCTCGTAATCTCTTTTAAACATATTTGCATAAGCTAGCATATGATAACCAAAGTTAATTGGCTGAGCATGTTGTAAATGAGTCATACCAGGGATTAAAGTTTCTGTATGTTTTGAAGCTAAGTCTACAAAAGTATTTACTAAAGTTTTAACTTGTTCCATAATCGAAATATTTTTTTCTTTTACGTATAATCTAAAATCACTTGCAACTTGATCATTTCTACTTCTTGCAGTATGAAGCCTTTTTCCAGCTTCTCCTATAATTTCAGTAAGTCTTGATTCTACTGCCATATGAATATCTTCATGTTCAATTTTGAATATAAATTCACCAGATTCAATTTCAGCTTTAACCTGTAATAAACCTAATTCAATCTCTTCATGATCTTTAGAAGTAATTATTCCTTGATCTCTTAACATTGTACTATGAGCTATTGAACCTCTAATATCTTGATCATATAATTCTTTATCAAACATAACTGAAGCATTAAATTCATCTAAAAGTTTCGCATTAGTATTTTTTAAAATTTGTTCTTTCAATATTCTAACCTTTATCCCTGATTTTTTGCATTATAGCATATAAGTTATTAGGAATAAAACTTATCTTTATGAGAAGTTTGATAAATCCATTGGATCTTTTTTGGCAATAATAGAATATTTTTTTATTGCGCCCACACAGTTAATAAAAAAGCAAATATTTGAGATAATAAATAAAACGGCAGCAAGATCTAAAAATATTTCTTTAAAAAATGCAGCTAATATAAAACAAAATAAAGAAGATACAAAAAAGTAAAAATGTATTCTTATATGTTTTTCAATTATCATTTCTCTCATTGTGGGAATTTTAAAATGTCCTTTTGAACTTAAATGAAACCAAGCTAAAAAAGGAATAATTTTATAAACCATTCCTTGTAAAAGAGCATATAAAAATCCAAAAGCGAAAAGAATAGCTAATAAATAAGATGAGTAAGAAGGAATAAATAACCAAATTAACATAGAGCTTATAAACATTACAAGTGATAATTTCCAATACCATAAAGTTATATCAAATACTGGTCTTCTTCTATTTGATAAAGAGTATAAAGCATAAGAAGAAAATATTATAAATAAAGATGAAAGAATAATTTTAATAATTAAAATATTCATTTCAAAAACTGTAAAAATAGAAAAAACTATTAATAAAATAAAAACAATCAAAGGAAACTTGTTTTGTAAAAACTTAGGAAAATCAGGAGATACATAAAACATAGGAATAATTTGAAAAGAAACACCCATAATAAGTAAAACAGCAAATCCGAATAATGCAAAAATCATATGCGCATTTAAAAATAGATAGTGTTTTGAGCCTATATCATTTGATATATGTCCATATAATAAATATAAACCCAAAATTACTGCAATAAATCCTGCAAGCGAAAAAAGTTTCATTGCATTTACTGTTGAAGTAATATATTCAACTTTAAATAATAATTTAATTGCTATTAGAAAAAAGATAAAAAATGAAATAGCTAAGAATATTCCAGCAAAAGGTAATAAGAGTTTTATTTCAAATAAAAATGATATACAAAAACTAAGAGTTCCTAAAATTAGAGATATATGTACAATAGATGCAAAGAGTGATGACCTAGAAATTATAGCCCCTGCTAGTACTGGCATCATTTGCTGCATTGCACCAAATATAATCATAGTCAAGATTCCTAGGGTAAATAAATGAACTATTGTAATTGCTGTATTTGAATATTGATTTGTAACTAATTCATAAGGTGAGAAGATTATTACTAGGCCTATTATTATTCCAAAAATTGGTGCACTCAAAAAGAAACGAAAAGGAACTGAAATATTTGGAGCCTGGTCTAGTGATAATCCCTTATTAAACATTAGTTTTTATCTAAAGCTTTCATATTATTTACAATACCTTCAACATCTGCACCTAAATGTGCATCTGCCATTGCATATAACATTTGTTCTTCTTTCATATTATGCTGTTGCATTAACATCATTAAAGATTCACTTAATCCAAAAAAATGATCTTTGTTTTTTGAATCAACATCTTCTTTCATTTGTCCTAAAACAGATCTCATTTGATCATGTTCCATTCTCATCATTGCAGTTGGTCCTTGAGTCATTCCTGTTTTTTCTTCAAAAGCTGGAAACATAATAGTTTCTTCCATTGAAAAGTGGTGGTTTAAGTCTGTATGAAAGTCTATAAAAAGTGTGTTTGTAAGATCCCAATTATTATCTGCTACTGCATTTTCTAGAGATGCAAAAACTTCATCACAGTCTCTATGATCTTTTGTAAGGTAAGTACTTATAGTATCCATATTTTGGCCTTTTTTTAAGCCAATTATAGTTTAGGGAGAGGTTTATTGCATTGATTATTATCAATAAAGAGAAAAATCTCTTTATTGTAATAATTAGATAGGTAAGATTCTAATGTTTTCGTCAACTTTATCTTTTAATACAGACTCAATTGCATATAAAGTTCCAGTTGATCCAGAATCACAACCATTACAAGCACCTAAGTATCTGATATAGATATCGTAATGAGGAGTATTATCTTTAATATCAATAATTTCCATATTACCACCATCCATAACTAACATAGGTCTAATATCAGCATCTAAAACTTCATCAACTGCTTTGATTCTTTGAACAATAGTCATAGTATCAAACGATGATTTACCTTGTTCACTAGCATCTGCAGCATTTTTAAGTTTTTCAGTTTCCATTTCTAGTCTTGTATCTTTTAAGATGTCAACTAAATAATATTCTTTATCTTCATGTCCACCTGGTTTAATACATGATTTACAGAAAGCTCCAGCTTTTGTATAATCAGTAATTTGTTCAACAGTAGTTAAGTTATTAATTTTAATTACTTCTTGAATAGTACCTAAAGTAACTCTTGCACATTCACATACAATAATTTCTTTTTCAAAAGATTCCATATCAACACCCATATATTCAGATGCAGCTTTTTTAATAACATCATAAGCCATAACTGAACAATGCATTTTTTGAGGTGGAACAGCAGGAGTATCTGGATGATCTCTTAAAGCAAATTCAACATCAATATTAGTAATTTGTACAGCTTCTTCAACTGTTTTACCAATACATAACTCAGCCATAACATCAGAAGATGCAATTGCAGTACCACAACCAAAAGATTTGAATTTTGATTCTTCAATTACATTTGTAGTTTCGTTTACAGCCCAGTATAATCTAACTGCATCCCCACATGATTCTGCACCAAAGTCAGCAATAATTAGTTTAGTATTTAATTCTAACGCTCGCTCTTCTGTAATTTCACCTTGGTGAACAGGATCATCCATTCTTTTGATTACTTGGTTTGAATATTCATCCCAGATTGAACCACTTATTAAATCGCCTTTTGCCATATTATGTCCTTCTATTTTATTGTTTATTGTTTTTTAATATTTTAAAAATTCTTCTATAATTTATAGAAGAATATTATTTTATAATTGTGAGTTATGAGACTCTGGTGCATAAGCAAAAGATGATGAAATATTTCTTAATCTTGCTATTGCAGTTTTGATTACATCAATTGCATAATCAATTTCTTCTTGTGTATTAAATCTACTTAAAGATAATCTAACACCTGTATGTGCTAATTCACTATCACTACCAAATGCATTCATAACTGGATTTGCTTCTAAGTCTTCACTTGCACAAGCAGAACCAGTACTAGCTCCAATACCTTTTTGATTAAGATCCCAAAGCATTGATTCACCTTCAACACCTCTAATAGAGATTAATGAAGTATTTGGAGTTCTATTATCAGCCCCACCAATTACAATTGTTTCAGAAATTTCTAAAATTGCATTTTCTAATTGATCTCTTAAACCTTTTACAAAAGTTTGTTCATATTCAATAGCTTCTGGAGATGTTGCTAATTTCATAGCTAAACCCATACCTACCATAGATGCAACATCAACTGTACCAGCTCTATGTCCACCCATTTGTTCACCACCGTGTAATAATGGAGTTAATGAATAACCTTTTTTAACATATAAAGCTCCAATACCTTTAGGTCCATGGAATTTATGTGCTGAAATAGATAAATAATCTACATTACATTTTTGAACATCAACTGGAATTTTTCCAATTGCTTGAGTTGCATCAGTATGAAATGGAACATCAAATTCTTTACAAATTAAACCAATTTCTTCAATTGGGAAAATTTTTCCAGTTTCATTATTTGCCCACATAATTGTAACTAGAGCTGTTTCATCTTTAATATATTTTCTTAATGTATGTGCTTCTAATACACCCTCATCATTAACAGGTAAATAAGTTACACTTACACCTTGAGATTCTAAGAATTTTAGTGTTGCAGTAATTGCTGGATGTTCAACTTCTGTAGTAATAATATGATTTTTATTACCATTTAAAATTTTGTCAATCCAAATACCTTTAATAACCATATTATTAGCTTCAGTTGCATTAGCTGTAATAATAATATCATCATTGTCATGAGCATTTATACCTTCATATAAATAATCCAATGCTTCAACCATTTTAGGGTGAGTTCCTGAACCAAATCTATGTAAAGAGTTTGGGTTTCCATAAATATTAGTTAAAAAAGGTTTCATTTCTTCAAAAACTAAAGGGTCAATCATTGTAGTTGCATTGTTATCTAAATATACTTCCATCATATTTTTTTATCCTATATATTGGTTGGTCCTAATCATGAGAATCACTCTCAAAAGCCCACCAATTCATTAATTTAGAGAATTATAATCGAAATAGGATAAAAATTGTCTTAATTAAAAAGATTAGCAGAAATAATTTAAAAATTTGGAAAAATAAGTATTTAATTTAATGTTATTTCTAATTATATTTTTTAATGCTTTTAAAGTTTATTATGAGATAATTACAAAATTTAAAAGGAGTTTCTATGTTTAAAAATTTATTTGCTATTGTTTTATTATCACTTTTATTAATTTCTTGTTCAGAGAAAGAGATAAAAAATGATAAATTAGTTGTTGGAATGGAATTAGCTTATCCACCATTTGAAATGAGTGATAAAGAGGGAAATCCATCTGGTGTTTCTGTTGATTTTGCCAAAGCACTTGCTAAGTCTATGAATAAAGAATTAGTAATTGAAAATATTGCTTGGGTTGGATTAATTCCATCATTAAAAACATCAAAAGTTGATTTAATTATTTCATCTATGACTATTACAAAAGAGCGACAGAAATCAATTGATTTCTCAATTCCTTATGCTCAATCATCATTAGCAATATTAACTAATAAGAATTCAAATATTTCTTCAATTAGTGATTTAAACCAAAAAGGTAAAACTGTAGCAGTTAAAAAAGGTTCAACTGGACACATTTATGCGAAAGATTATTTAAAAAATGTAAATGTTTTAGTATTTGATAGTGAAAGTGCTGCAGTTTTAGAAGTAGTTCAATCAAAAGCTGATGGTTTTTTATATGATCAATTAACTATTTATAAAAACTGGGCTAAGCATAAAGATACAACTAATGTTATTTTAAAATCTTTTCAAGATGATTTTGAATACTGGGGTGTTGCTATTAAACAAGGAAATGATAAACTTCTAGAAGATGTTAATGCTTTTATTAAAAAAGCAAAAAAAGATGGAACATTTGATGAATTATCAAAAAAATATTTAACAGATGCTAGAAAAACATTTGATGATTTAAATATTCCATTTTTCTTTTAAGGATAAATGATTAAGAATTATTTTATAAACGAGACGAACATTAAAGAAGATAAAACACTTAAAAAAAGTGTTTATCTTTTTAATGTAGTTTTTTTGGCGGCTTTAGTTTTTCTATTTTTTTATTTTATGTTCAAAAATGTTAATTATGATTTTGACTTTGTAAGTGTTTTTGAGTATAAACAAAAATTTATTGATGGTTTTTTTGTAACTATTTTTATATCTTTTTTTGCACTAATATTAAGTTTTCTTATTGGTTTATTTTTTGCTTATGGAATTAATTCAAAACTTATAATTTTAAGATTTGTATCAAGATTTTATATTGAAATAATAAGAGGAACTCCACTTTTAGTTCAAATATTGATTTTCTTTTATGTATTTGCAAATGCTATGGGTTTAAACAACAGATATCTAGTAGGAATTGTAATTTTAGCTCTATTCTCAGGTGCTTATGTATGTGAAATAATAAGAGCTGCAATTCAAAGTATTGACAAAGAGCAGTATGAAGCTGCTGAGTCTTTAGGACTATCAAACTATCAAATGTATAGATATATTATATTTCCTCAAGCTTTTAAAAGAATGTTACCAGCTCTAACTGGACAATTTGCTTCTATTATTAAAGATTCATCACTTTTATCAATTATTTCAATTAATGAATTTACGATGAATGCCCAAGAAGTTAATGCTTATACATACTCAACACTAGAATCTTATATACCTTTAGCTTTTGGATATTTACTACTTACTTACCCAATTTCTTTTTATACTGCTAAATTAGAAAAAATAATAAAATAATAAATAAAATATTAATTTAAATATGATACAATCTTAAACAGGACAAAAATACTCCTATTTAGGATTGAATTATGAATAATGAAATTAAAACACTTATTAATGAAAATTATAAACTTGGATTTGAGACTTTAATTGACTCTGATACTTTTCCTCCGGGACTAAATATTGAAGTAATTAAAGCAATATCTTTAAAAAAAGATGAACCCTCATGGTTATTAGAGTTTAGAATTAAAGCTTATGATTACTGGCTTACAATGAAAGAACCTACTTGGTCATCCTTAGAATATGCAAAAATAGATTTTAATTCCATATCATATTTCTCAGCACCAAAAGCTGCTTTAAATTCTTTAGATGAAGTAGATCCAAAAATATTAGAAACTTATGAAAAACTAGGAATTTCTTTAGATGAACAAAAACTTCTTGCAGGTGTTGCAGTTGATGCAGTATTTGATTCGGTATCTGTAAAAACTACTTATCAAAAAGTTTTAGAAGAAAAAGGAATAATATTTTGTTCAATTTCAGAAGCGGCTAGAACTCACAGTGATTTAGTGAAAAAATATCTTGCAAGTGTAGTTCCAGTAAGAGATAATTATTATGCCTGTTTAAACTCTGCTGTATTTACAGATGGATCTTTTGTATATATTCCACCAGGTGTTAAATGTCCTATGGAACTTTCAACTTATTTTAGAATTAATGCTTTAAATACAGGTCAATTTGAGAGAACTCTTATAATTGCAGATAAAGATTCATATGTTTCATATAATGAAGGATGTTCGGCTCCTGTGAGAGAGGAAAGTCAATTACACGCAGCTGTTGTTGAACTTATTTTATTAGAAAATGCTCAAATTAAATATTCAACCATTCAAAATTGGTATGCAGGTGATG
The DNA here is from genome assembly GCA_013215915.1 of Campylobacteraceae bacterium. GTDB lineage: Bacteria > Campylobacterota > Campylobacteria > Campylobacterales > Arcobacteraceae > NORP36. Next base: position 11,879 of record JABSON010000053.1, read on the forward strand.
AAAATGGAAAAGGTGGAATACTTAATTTTGTTACAAAAAGAGCAAAATGTTTAGGTGATAATTCAAAAGTTTCTTGGACTCAAGTTGAAACAGGTTCACTTCTTACATGGAAATATCCTTCTTGTATTTTAAAAGGTGATAATAGTGTTGGTGCTTTTTATTCAGTAGCAATTACTACTAAAGCCCAACAAGCTGATACAGGATCTAAAATGATACATATTGGTAAAAATACAAAATCAACTATTATCTCAAAAGGTGTATCAGCGTTAAAAGGAAAAAACTCTTATAGAGGATTAGTAAGAATGGCAAAAGGTGCGGATAACTCAAGAAACTTTTCATCTTGCGATTCTTTACTTTTAGGATCATCTTGTTCTGCTAATACTTATCCTTATCACGATATTAAAAATGCATCTTCAATTGTTGAGCACGAAGCGAGTACATCTAAAATATCTGATACACAATTATTCTTTTTAAAACAAAGAGGAATAAAAGAAGAAGATGCAATTTCAATGATTGTAAATGGTTTTTGTAAAGAAGTATTGCAAGAATTGCCAATGGAATTTGCAGTTGAAGCTAGAGCTTTATTAGATATTACGCTAGAAGGTTCAGTTATATAAAAATTTAAAGGAGAGGGTATGTTAGAAATTAAAAATTTGTCAGTATCAATTGAAAATAATAAAATATTAAAAGATTTTTCCCTAAATATAAAAGCAGGAGAAGTACATGCACTTATGGGACTTAACGGAAGTGGAAAATCTACTTTAGTTAAAACTATTGCTGGTCATTTTGAATGTGAAATAACTAATGGAGAAATTTTATTTAAAGGTGAAAACTTAAAAGATATAGAAGTTGAAAATAGAGCGAATAAAGGTATTTTTTTATCTTTTCAGAACCCCTGTGAAATAGAAGGTGTTAATAATTCATATTTTTTAAAATCAGCTTTAAATGCTAAAAGAGTATATGAAAATAAAGAAGAATTAGATACTTTAGAATTTGCTAAGTTATTAAAAGAAAAATTAGACTTTTTTAATATTGATAAAAGTTTATTAAAAAGAGACTTAAATGCTGGATTTTCAGGTGGTGAGAAGAAAAAAAACGAATTAATACAAATAATGATTTTAAAACCTGATTTAATTCTTTTAGATGAAATAGATTCAGGACTTGATATTGATGCAATTAAAACTGTATCTGCTGTAATTAATTCACTCTTAGATGGAAAAATGGCAGTACTTATGATTACACATTATGATAGATTATTAGAAGAAATAAAACCTGATTTTGTACATATTTTAGACAATGGAAAAATATCTTTATCTGGAGATCATTCACTTGCTTTAGAATTAGATAAAAAAGGTTTTGAAGGTATTGGAAAAAAAGATGAAAAATTTAATTAAAAATGACTTTACTTTTATAGATATTATTAAAGATAATCAAGAAATAATAATTGAGAATAAAGATAATAATACTATTATTTTGTTAAATAAAATAATATGTAAAAACTTTTCTCTTAAAATCATTATAAAAAAGAATCTAAATATTAATATAATTGATCTATTTTTAGAAGAAAATCTTAATAATAAAAGAGAATTTGTAGTAAATGAATCTTCAAAACTTGATTATTATAAAATACAAAACTTAGATGAAAACAAATCTTCAGATATTTTTTATAAAAATACTATAAAAAGAAATGCTTTTTTAAATATGTTTACTATGAAAACAAGTTTGTTATTAGTAAAACACGAGCTGGAAATGGCGCTCGAAGCGCGCCCGAAATTTGGGTAGTGTTTGTACTCCAAAAAACATGGGCGCGCGAAGCGCGCCCGAAAAAACATTTAATGTGTTTACTATATATATGCACACACAATTAACAGTTGTTAGTAAAACGCGATGAGGAAACGTGCTGGAAAACGAGCCGTGGAGGTGTCGCGCGCAGCGCGACGAAAACAAAACGAGTTGGAGAAACGATCTGC
>JABSON010000054.1 GCA_013215915.1 Campylobacteraceae bacterium
TCCAAAATACGGTACACTCCCGGAGTGTCCTTAGCTTTGCCATGTCTTTTTTAAAAGTCATGAAAAACGTTGAAAGGAAATTGAAACGTTGAAAGGAAAGACTGAAATTGTAATTTTCAATTCAATTAAAAAGAATATATATAAAAGCTTCTGGTGATGTGACTATGAAAGATAAAGAAGCTGATGGTTTTACTAATACAGAAGTAAAATATTTAACAAAATACATATTTAATGATTCTCATTTATTAAGCGTAACAAATATAAAAAATATTCAAAATATAGAAAATAATATTTCTTTTGTAAAAATAAAGAAATAATTATTAAAAAAATCAGAGAAGTTCAAATATTTGATTATATTAAACTTCTATTTTTAGCTGCAATCTGGGCAGGAACTTTTATTTCTATTGAAATAGCTTTAAAATCGTATTCTTTTGTTTTTATTGCATTTTCTAGAATATTTATGGCCGCTTTATTTTTTCTTCCACTTATCTTTATTAAAAACTTATCTTTCCCAAAAGACTTTAAAACTTTAAAAATCTTATTCATTGCAGCTTTAGTAAATAATGTAATTCCTTTTTCTCTTATTCCTTGGGGACAACAGTATATATCTTCAAGTACAACAGCTATTGTATTAGCAGTTGGTCCTTTTATTGCTTTAATATTATCTCACTTTACTACAAAAGATGAAAAATTTACTTTTATGAAGTTTTTAGGAGTAGGCTGTGGATTTTTTGGTATTGTTATTTTATTAGCAGATGGTTTAACAAAGGACATATCAGGGTTTTATGGACAGATAGCTGTATTATTAGCTAGTTTTGGATATATATTATCAGGAATATTATTAAGAAAAGTATCTTATGTATCCTCTTTAATTACTTCTTGTACTATGTTTATATTTGCAAGTATAATATTATTTCCATTTTTATTATTCTCAAACTCATTTGATGGAATTAATATATTTAATGAATCATTTTATTCTTTAATATTTTTAGCACTAATTCCAACAGCTTTTGCATCAGTATTAAGAATTGAAATAATTCAAAGTGTAGGTGTCCAATTTATGTCACAAGTAACATATCTTATACCTTTATTTACGATATTTTTTGCCTGGTTAATATTTGATGAAAAAGCTGATAATATAATTTATCTTTCTTTGTTTTTTGTTTTTTTAGGTTTATTAATTAGAAATATAAAAAAATAGATAATAATATTTAAATTAGATTATCTATTTGTTTCTTTATACCTAACTTTCAACTCTCTTGAACAGTAAACCTGTTTTTTAACCATTTGATGAAATGGTTCTAAAAATTTATTTAATTGATCTTCTTTAATATCTTCAATATTATGTTTATTTAATAACTCTAGAATACATAAAGTTGATTCCATTGTAGATAAACAGTATTCTGCTGGTTGTTCTTTAAAAATAAACTCAGATTTTTTAGTATGAGTAAAAGACATTTTTTGTAAATTACTAAGATTCTTACTTAATCTTAAAATCTTTTTTGAACAAGGCCAAGTAGAATCAATTAAAAATAAAACTAGATGTTTTGAAGTATCAGGTTTTTCAATATTTAATTTTAAACTTTTTTCACCTGGATATAAAATATAACAATCATTATTTACATTATCTAATAATTCATTTATTCTTTTATGATTAGTAAAATCAATTCCAATATGTATTTCACAATTTTCTAATGATTCATTAGTAAAATGTCCTGTACCATTTTTAGTTTTTTTAAATTCTTTTGGGTGCATTAAAATAACAAAAGTTGTTTTCGTCTTAATATTTGTAATATATTTACAAATGCAGCTGTTTTTTGGTTTGTAACAAGTATAACATGTAGCTCTTTGTTCTAACAATTGTTTCCTTTTTTCGCAAGTATAGCAAATATTATACAAAATACAAATAAATCTATAAGATGATAATAGTTCTTAATATTGTTTAAGTTTATTTCTGCTATTATAATAAAAAAAGAGGGGTATTAATGAGTAACAATATATTTTTAAACAATAACACATATCTTAATAAAAATGAACTTATTTTAAATGTAAAAAATGATATTACCTTTAAAAAATTATTATATATGGGTTCTAATGTTAATATTAAAATTGAGAATGGTTGGTGTTTATTATTTGAATTAGTTTCATCAAAAAGTCAAGATAAAATAAAAGATATACTTAATTTTGGAGCTGATATAAACGCAAGAGATAATTCAGGAAAAAATGCTTTATACTGGGCAATTTATTATAAAAACTTAGAAGCTATTTCTATTTTAATAGAAAAAGGTATTTCTTCTATTGTTGATTCAAATACAAATTTACATGCTATGTATTATGCTGTATATAAAAACAATGCAAAAGTAATTAAAAAATTATTAAAAGAAGGTTTTAACGTTGACCAGCTAGATTTAACAAAATCAACTCCTTTAATGTATGCATTATTATATAATAAAAATAGAGTAATTGATTTTTTAATTGGAAATGGAGCTAGTCTTAATCATACTGATTCTTTAGGTAATTCTGTTAAAAGTTTAGTAAAAGATTTAAAAATAAAAGTAAATCTTGAAAAATAAAAAAATTTTCTTCAATATTTAGTAAAATCATATCAATACTTTGATATATTTATAAAAATAAATTTATAATTGGATAGATATGGATTTAAGTGCTTTAAGAGAAGAATATACAAAATATGGTTTAGATAAAAAAGATTTAGATGATAACCCAATTAAACAGTTTGAAACTTGGTTTAATCAAGCTATAGAGGCTAAACTAGAAGAACCTAATGCAATGACATTAGCTACTGTTGGAGAAGACCTAATGCCTTCTATAAGAATAGTACTACTAAAACTGTTTTCAGAAGAAGGTTTTGTCTTTTTTTCAAACTACAAAAGTCTAAAAGCAAAACAAATTGAACAAAACCCACAAGCTGCCATGCATTTTTCTTATATGCCTTTAGAGCGTCAAATAAAGATTGAAGGTAAGATTGAAAAGATTTCTTCAAAAGAATCTTTAAAATACTTTTTATCAAGACCTAAGGGTAGTCAAATAGGTGCTTGGGTATCTCATCAAAGTGAAGTTATATCTTCACGCTCATTATTAGAAGCTAAATTTAATGAAATTAAAACAAAGTTTTTAAAAGGTGAAATTCCTTTTCCCTCATTTTGGGGTGGATATATTTTAAAACCTGAAAAAATAGAGTTTTGGCAGGGTGGAAAAGATAGATTACATGATAGATTTGTCTATACTAAAATAAATAACATATGGAAAATTGATAGATTAGCTCCCTAATATATTATTTATCTCTATAGCCCTTTATAAGAAGCAATAAAAATCTTATTAATTCTTAAGTTTTGCTTAAACTAAATATAAGAATTGTGTAAGTATAATTATACAAAAGGAGATTTTATGACTGGTGTAAATTTAGAACAGAATCCTTATGTAAAAGCTTTTGCAAATAATGTAAATGAAGCTTATTCAAAAGTTAAAGATAATAATAGTGCAGAAATGCAAAAAACTGAAGCTAAAAATGATTCAGCTTTTAATGTTAATATTTCTGATGAAAATGTTTTAAACTATTTAAATAGTAAAGCTTTAGAGCAAAGTAATTATAATTCAAATGCACAAGGTTTATTAGATAAATTATTATCTGGTAATACAGAAGCTTTAGATTTTTTATCAGGAAAAGATGCTTGGAATTCTAATCTTAAAGAAATAGGTTATGATGGTAAAGCTATTACTGAATTATCTTCTCACGAAGCAAAAGATCTTTTATCTAAGGGTGGTTTTTTCTCTATAGATGAAACATCATTAAGAGTATCGTCTTTTGTAATTTCTTTATCTAATGATAATATTGATGCTTTACAAGAAAGTAGAAAAGGTATTGTTCAAGGTTTTAAAGAAGCTGAAAAAATGTGGGGTGGTGAACTTCCTGATATTTCTTATAAAACTCAAGAAAAAACTTTAGAAATTATTGATAAAAAAATAGCTGAATTAATTGATAAAAAGACAGAAGAAGTTTTAGGATAAATTTTATCCTAAAACTAAAGATTGAAAATTCTTATTTCTCTCTTTCTTTTCTTTTGGCTTTCATTTTATTTAAAGCCAGTTCTCTCATATCTTCAGTAGTATCAGATTCATCCATTATTTCTAAACCTAATAAAGTTTCAATACAATCTTCTAGTGTAACTAAACCCTCAGTTTGATCGTAATTATCTAATACAATGAACATATGTTCTTTTTTTGAAATAAAAGTATTCATAGCTTTTGCAACTGGAATATTCTCGTTTAAAGTAAATACTGGATGCATTATTTCTTCAATACTTATACTTGTATCTCTAATTGCATGTTTAAATAGTTTTTTAGTTAAAACTACACCTACAATATTATCAATAGTTTCATCATAAACGGGAACCCTAGAAAACTTATATGTTCTTTTGTCTTCTAAAATATCTCTTATAATTGTATTCTTTTCAATTGCATACATAACAGATCTAGGAGTTAAAATATTTTTTACTTTTACATCATGTAATGTTAAAGTATTTTCAATAATATCTGATTCTAAATCCCCAATAATACCTTCTTCTTCACTTAATAAAGTAGAATGAATTAATTCTTCTCTAGAAATTGTGTCAGAACTTTCATTTCCTTTTGAAATCTTTTTTGTTACAAATTGTGTAATAACAATTAAAGGATAAGTAATAAAAATGAAAAAACTAATTACTTTTGCTGCTGTTGGAGCTAATTGTTTCCAGTATACTGCACCAATAGTTTTAGGAATGATTTCTGCAAAAAATAAAATCATAAATGTTAATATAATTGTTACTGCTAATACATAATTAGAATTAGTCTGAAAAACATTTTGTGCTTGAATACCAATTGCAGTTGCACCTAAAGTGTTTGCAAATGTATTTAAAATAAGTATTGAAGCAATAGATTTATCAATATCAGTTTTAATTGTTTTTAACAACTTACCTGATGTAGGGTCTTTTTTTTCTAAAACAGAAATATAAGCCATATTTGTTGATAATAAAATTGATTCAAGAATTGAGCATAAAAACGAGATTGTTAATACTATGATAAAAAGTAGAACTAGAATATCCATATATTCCTACTTTGTGTTAAAAATAATGCATGCCTCTGGGGAATGTCCAAGATTGTCTCCTATATAAAATTAATAAGTAATAATAGCACAAATAAATAAAATTAAAACTAAATATAATACTTTATATTAAAATATGTAGAAAATTTGATAAATTATCTTATTTGATGTATACTAATAATATATTTAATTCTTTTAAGGAGGAAATTATGGAGTTTGGTTTAATCGCAAAATTAGAACAACATCAATTTAATTCTATGAAAAAAACTCAGGTAGTTAATGAAATAAAACCTATTCAAGCTTTAAAGAAAGAAATTGAGACTGAAAATATAGACAAAAAAGAATTAAAAGAAAGTAGAACATCTAAAGTTTCTAAAGCTTTTAACGAAAGTCTTAAAATATATCACGAAGTTTCTTTATCTAATACTATATTTGGTTTTAACGAATCTTCAAAAGATTTTTATGTTAAAGTATCAAGAGGTGAGTTTGAAAATAAATATCCTACTGACCAAATGATGAAACTAAAAGCTTATTTTATAGCTTTATCAGAAATAGAATCAGAAATATCGTCTGAATCTTGATCTATAAAAGTAGATTTATAAAGTTTATCTACTTTTTTTCGAGCCCAAGGCGTTTTTCTTATAAATTTTAAACTTGATTTTATAGATGGATCGTGAATAAAACAGTCTATATCAACTCTATAGCTTAATTCATTCCATCCAAATTCTTCTTGTAATGCAATCAACATTTTTTCTAATGTCATGCCTTCCATTGGGTTTGTTTTCATATTATCTCTTTTCTTTTAATTTTCTTCACTTAATTCTTTTTCTAAATAATATCCAGTATAAGAATCTGTTTTTTTATGGTTTTTTGCAATATCTTCAGGTCTTCCTTCTGCTATTATTCTACCACCTTTACTACCACCTTCAGGTCCCATATCAATAACCCAATCAGAGTTTTTAACAACATCTAAATTATGTTCAATTACTAATACTGAGTTCCCTAAATCAACTAAATGGTGTAAAACTTTTGTTAATCTATCTACATCTGCAAAATGTAAACCAGTTGTTGGTTCATCCAAAATATATAAAGTATTACCTGTATCTTTTTTACTTAATTCTTTTGATAATTTAATTCTTTGTGCTTCTCCACCTGAAAGTGTAACAGCATTTTGTCCTAAAGTGATATATCCTAAACCTACATCATTTAAAGTATGAAGTTTTGCATATATTTTTGGTATTTTTATGAAAAATTCTAAAGCATCTTCTACACTCATATTAAGAACATCAGAAATACTTTTACCTTTATATAAAATCTCTAGAGTTTGAGTATTATATCGTGCACCTACACATTCATCACATTTAACCATAATATCTGGTAAGAAGTGCATTTCAATTTTAATCTCACCTTCACCTTGACATTTCTCACATCTACCACCTTTAACGTTAAAAGAGAAACGACCAATGGCATAACCTCTTAATTGGGCTTCTTTTGTTTGTGAGAATAATAATCTAAGTTCATCCATTAAACCTGTATATGTTGCAGGGTTAGATCTTGGAGTTCTTCCTATTGGACTTTGATCTAAATAAATTACTTTATCTAATAATTCTAATCCAGTAATCTCAACACCATCAACTTTATTTACTTTTCTTGCATTATTTAATAACTCTTTTGCAACAGGAAGTAAAGTCTGTAAAATAAGTGATGACTTTCCAGAACCTGATACACCTGTAATTGCACATAAAGTTTTTAAAGGTATTTTTACATCTAAGTCAACAATATTATTAATATTTACATTTTTAATCTCAATAAATGTTTCGCAAGGTCTATCATGTTTATAGTCAATTTTTTTAGCACCTGATATATATTGAGCAGTTAAAGTTTTAGCTTTAAGCATTTGTTTATATGTACCATCAAATACTATATTTCCACCAAATTTACCAGCTTTGGGACCAATATCTACAATATAATCAGCAGCTTGAATTGTTTCTTTATCATGCTCAACTACAATTACAGTATTACCTTTTTCTTGTAAAGCTTTTAGTGTTTTAATAAGTTTATTTGTATCTCTTTCATGTAAACCAATTGAAGGTTCATCTAAAACATACAAAACTCCTGTTAAACCAGAACCAATTTGTGAAGCAACTCTAATTCTTTGAGCTTCTCCACCTGAAATAGTTCTAGCATCTCTTCCTAATGTAATATAACCTAAACCTACATCAAATAAGAAATAAATTCGCTCTTGTACTTCTTTTAAAATTGGTTCTGAAATTAATGATTCTTGTTCATTAAAATATTTAAAGTTATTTTTATCTTGAAAAAATGCATGTGAATCTTCAATAGGAATTGAAATTATGTCTGATATTGATTTGTTTGCAACTTTTACAGCTAAAGAAGCAGGTTTTAATCTATGTCCATTACATTCAGAACAAGTTTTTTCAGTCATATATTCTGATAACTCTTTTTCTTCTTTAATCATAGAATAAGCTATTTTTACAATACCTTCCCACTTTCTTGTAAGTTTATGGTTTTTCCAAGTAAATTTACACTCTTCAAATCCACCATGGTAAATAGCTTTTTTCTGATGTTCTTCTAAAGAACCAAAAGGAACAGTAGTATCAATTTCAGAAGCTGCACAAAAAGCTAATAACATTTTGAAATAATAACCTTTGTTAAATCCATAAATAACTTTAATTGCGCCTTTTTCAATTGTTAAATCATCATTAATGATTTTTTTCATATCAAGTGCATATCTAATTCCTAAACCATCACAAGAGCTACAAGCACCTTTTGGTGAGTTAAAAGAAAAAGATAAAGGTTCTAAGGGTTCAAAAGAAATTTTACAATCAAAACATGCCATATGCTCAGAATAATGATGATGTTTTTCACATCCTAATTCTTCATGGTTCATAATTTCAATTTCTAATTCACCAAAACTCTCTTTTAAACCTTTTTCAACATCTTGGGCAATTCTTTGTCTATTTTCTTCTTTAACAGAAACTCTATCAATTACAACTTTAATTATATGCATTTTTGTTTTTGCTAAGTCAATATCTTCATCAAGTCTAACCATCACACCATCAATCATGGCTCTTACATAACCTTTAGCTCTTAAAGATTCTAATAAATCAACAAAAGTACCTTTTTTTCTATTAATAAGTGGAGCTAAAATAATTAGTTTTGCACCTTCTTTTAATGTAAGTACTTCTTCAATAACATCAGAAGCGCTCATTTCTGAAATTGGTTTTGAACATTTATGACAGTGTTGTGTTCCTACTCTTGCATATAATAATCTTAAATAATCATATACTTCAGTAATAGTTCCAACAGTAGATCTAGGGTTTTTAGAAGTTGTTTTTTGATCAATTGCAATTGCAGGAGTAAGTCCTTCAATTCTTTCAACATCAGGTTTGGCAATTTTTCCTAAAAATTGTCTAGCATAAGAGGATAAAGACTCAATATAACGTCTTTGACCTTCTGCATATAATGTGTCAAAAGCTAAAGTTGATTTTCCAGAACCAGACAGACCTGTAAAAACTATAAGTTTATTTTTAGGGATTTCTAAATTAATATTTTTTAAGTTATTTTGTTTTGCGTTTACTATTTTAATTGTATTTTTCATTACCATTCCATTGAGAAAATAAGTTATGAGTATATCATAATTAAATCAATGAAATATTAAATAATAAATATTCTATATCTTTATCTTTATTTTAAAATAATTGTATAAATTATTTAATAAGGAAGCTTTTATCTAAAATAAGATAAAATTTATTAGACGATAAAAATTATCCTTAAGGAATATTATGAAAAAGATTATGACAACAAGTGCTGGTAATAAAATAGCTGATAACCAGAACTCTCAAACAGCTGGAGAATTTGGTCCTATATTGATGCAAGATTATCAATTACTTGAAAAACTAGCTCATCAAAATAGAGAAAGAATTCCCGAACGAGTTGTACACGCTAAAGGTTCTGGAGCATTTGGAGAATTAGAAATTACAGAAGATATTTCTAAATATACAAAAGCTTCTATTTTTAAAAAAGGTGAAAAAACAAGATTACTTCTTAGATTTTCAACAGTTGCAGGTGAAGCAGGTGCTGCTGATGCTGAAAGAGATGTAAGAGGTTTTGCATTAAAATTTTATACGAAAGAAGGAAACTGGGATTTAGTTGGAAATAATACACCTGTATTTTTTATAAGAGATCCATTAAAATTCCCTGATTTTATACATACTCAAAAAAGACATCCTCAAAGTAATTTAAGATCAAATACTGCTGCTTGGGATTTTTGGTCTTTAAGTCCTGAATCTTTACATCAAGTTACAATTTTAATGTCAGATAGAGGAATTCCAAAAAGTTATAGACATATTAATGGATATGGTTCTCATACTTATAGTTTTATTAATGATAAGGATGAAAGATTTTGGGTTAAATTTCATTTTAAAACACAACAAGGTATAGAAACTTTAACTAATAAAGAAGCTGCTCTAATTGTAGCACATGATAGAGAAAGTAATCAAAGAGATTTATTTGAAAATATTGAAAATAAAAACTTTCCAAAATGGAATTTAAAAATTCAAATTATGACAAATGAAGAAGCTAAAAACTTTGAATTCTCAGCTTTTGATTTAACTAAAGTATGGCCACATAAAGATTTCCCATTAATTGACGTAGGTGTATTAACATTAAATGAAAATCCTAAAAACTATTTTAATGATATTGAACAAGCTTCATTCTCACCTTCAAATATTGTTCCAGGAATCTCTTTTTCTCCTGATAAAATGCTTCAAGCTAGAATTTTCTCTTATCCTGATGCTCATAGGTATAGAGTAGGTACTCATTATGAATCTTTACCAGTAAATAGACCTATTGTTGATGTTAATACTTATCATACAGCTGGTTCAATGAATTATGAAACTTCAAAAATAAATGACGCTTATTATGAACCTAATAGTTTTTCTGGTTTTGAAGAAGATAATAATTTAGCAGAACCTTCTCTTGAAATAGAGGGTGATATTAATAGATATGACCATAATAAAAACAATAATAACTTTGTTCAGCCAAGAAATTTATTTAATTTAATGAGTTCTTATCAAAAAGAACAATTATTTTCAAATATTAAAGATGCAATGGATGGTGTTCCAGAAGAAATAATAAATAGACAATTAGCTTTATTTGAAAAAATATCTTCTGAATATGCACAAGGTGTTAAAAAAGCCTTAAATTTATAGGAGTTAATTATGTTAAATATAAGTATAGAAGAAGAAAATAGATATGCTCAATTACAAGTTTTTGCACTTGATTTTGCAAGATTAGGTAAAGTTTATGATTTAGAAAAAATGATAAATGCAGGTTTAAATGTTAATTTGTGTGATCATAAAGGAAATACTTTATTAATGTTAGCTTCTTATAATAATCAAGAAAAGATTCTTCAATTGCTTATTTCTAAAAATGCAAAAGTTGATCAAAAAAATGATAGAGGACAAACACCTTTGGCAGGTGTTTGTTTTAAAGGTTATTTAAATATTGTAAAAATATTAATAAAAGCAGGTGCAGATAAAAATGTAGATAATGGTTTAGGACTTACTCCTATAAAGTTTGCATCATTATTTGGGAATAAAGAGGTATTTCTTTATTTACAAGATAATAATAAAAATAAAATATTTGAGTATATAATGAATCTAAATCACATAATAAAGAGTTTCTTTACAAAATAAATAAAAATTATTAAATTCTTATATATATTTTACTTGCATATATTTATCGATTATTATATAATTATTTTATATTAATAATAAATTATTTAATTTTTACAAGTTTAAAACTATATTTTATAATCAAAGGGTGAATATGAATATAAGCAAAATAAGAAATATGGTTGAAGATGATCATATCATTTTTTTAACATATGGTGGTTTTTTATCTCAAAACTTAATCTCTGGAATGACTGAAGCTCTAGAGAGTGAAACTGAACATAATGAAATTAAATTATCAACTGCAACTAATATTTTTACAATATTTATTGAACTTTCTCAAAACATGATGAATTATTCAAAATCAATTGATGTAACTAGTACAAACAAAAGAAGAGGTGGCTTGATTTTAGTAGGCAAAGATCAAAATAGTAACTATTTTATTCATAGCCAAAACATTGTTTGTGATAAAGATAAAGAAAAACTTGAAAAAAAACTTAAACTACTAAAAACTATGACTTATGATGAAGTTAAGAAAAAATACAGAGAATTAAGAAGATTAGGTTCCGGTAAACATTCACAAGGTGCAGGAATTGGTTTTTATGAAATTGCTAAACGCTGTGATAAATTAGAATATGAATTTGAGTATATAAATGAAAATAGATATTATTTTAATCTTAAAACATTTATTTTAAAAAAAGATTAAAGGATAATCGTGGAAAATATAATTATAGATGAAACAAAATATACTCCAAAAATAGTATTAGATGCTTTAAAAGGTGAAATTAGCTTTGTAGGTAAATCTTATCCTGAAAATACTTTCGAATTTTATAACCCCATAATGAATTGGTTAGAAGATTATTTTAGTAAAACTAAAAATAATAATACAATTATTAATTTTGAAATTATATATTTTAATTCTTCGAGTTCAAAATTATTCTTTGATTTTTTTGACACTGTAGAAGAAGCTAGTGAATATCACGATGTGATTATTAATTGGATTTATGATGAAGAAAATGATTCAGCTTTAGAAGCAGGTGAAGATTTTATTGAAGATTTTGAGAATTTAAACTTTAATTTAGTTAAAAAGTAAAATAGTAAGAAGGTTTTTTATGTTTAATGAAAAAAATGATAGAAGAAAAATCGACGATGATAGAAGAAAACCTGATAGTGAAAGAAGGAATTCTGATATTGTTATTCCTGAGAACAAATTAGTTGCTGAAATACAAATATTAAGAGAAGAATTTATAAAAACAACAGAAAAACTAATCAGAGATGTAAAACGTCAAGATAAGATTATGGTAAGAAGTGATAAAAGACAGCAGAAAGAATATGATCAATTACAGTTACAATTTAAACAAGTTGAATTTTTAAATAAAGAAATTGAAGAAACTCAAAGAGAAATTATTTTTACAATGGGTGCTATTGGTGAAGCTAGATCAAAAGAGACTGGTAATCACGTAAGAAGAGTAGCTGAATATTCAAAACTTTTAGCTTTGTTTTATGGATTAGCTCCAAGTGATGCTGAATTATTAAAACAAGCTTCTCCTATGCATGATATTGGAAAAATTGCTATTCCTGATTCTATCTTAAATAAACCAGGAAAACTTACAAGTGAAGAGAGGGTAATTATGGATACTCATGCAGGTTTAGGTTATGAAATGCTGCGACATTCAACTCGTCCTTTACTGAAAATAGCAGCTACTGTTGCAAATGAACATCACGAAAAATGGGATGGAAGTGGATATCCTAATGGTTTAAGTGGAGAAAATATTCATATTTATGGACGAATCACTGCATTAGCAGATGTATTTGATGCTTTAGGATGTGATAGGGTATATAAAAAAGCTTGGGATGATAAAAAAATATTTAATCTTTTTAGAGAAGAAAGAGGAAAACATTTTGATCCTAAATTAGTAGATATATTTTTTGATAATTTAGATGACTTTTTAGAAATAAGAGAAAAACTTAAAGATGTAGTAAATTAAATGTGTTCAAGGTAATAAATGAAGAATATAAAGTTAGTTCATAAGAATAAATCTCTATCAAAAACTCTATCTCTAATTTTAATTATTGGCGTTTGTATAGTGTCTAGTCTTGCTACTGCATTTTTATATAGTATTAATAAAACAAATGCTTTAGAAGATTTTGAAAAAAGAAATAAGGCAATAAAATATCAGTTAAGTATTTCTTTATCTGAGCCTATGTGGAATATTGATGGAAAAGGAATTAACGTAATTGCTAGTTCTTATACTAATGATATTTCTTTAGTTTCCTTAGATGTTTTTTCAGAAGATATGAGAAAATTCTATTCATAAAAAAATCCTATAGCTGGAAATAAAAAATATTTTCATAAAGATAGTATTGCAATAAGAAAAAATAAAGAATATTTAGGAATTATTGAAATAGTTTTTTCAAAAGAAAATTTAAACAATAAACTAAATAAGATGTTAATTAATTCACTGCTTGTATTAATTTTAACTTTAATTATTATTAGTTTATTTTTGTAAGACTTACATAACCCCCTCACCACTGTAATCGATTGCAATAAATGATAAAAAACTAGGGAGATTATATAAATCTACTCTTTATATCTATTATAACTCCTTAAAAAACTGGATTTTCCAACAATATTTTTAAATTATCGCTCGCAATGTAATCGATTGCACACAAAGTATTGCGTATATTATATAGACAGTCAACAGTCTTTTCGATTTTTCCCAACTAGATAGAGACGTCCATTATAATAGCTATCTGAAATTGTTAATTCGAAATAAAAGCGATGTAAACTCTCACTATAGATATTCAAGAAAGTTGTAAACTGACAAATCGATAACCCCTAAGATAAAATACAATCGTGTTATACATACATCAAGCTTGCTCACTTTATCCATATCAATTATTAATACTCTTAATTAACTTCCCTATAATTTATCCTAATAAAGGAGGTACTGTATTTCCAATTTAAATATACCTCGCCCCTCTTGAGTTGTTCTACTCAGAACCGATAAAAATTATTCAATCATTAAAAATACAGTATTTA
>JABSON010000055.1 GCA_013215915.1 Campylobacteraceae bacterium
ACTTTATGAATGTAAAAGAATTATATCAAAAGAAAAAAGAGAAAAAAGAATTGATGAAATTACAATAACAATTGTTTTCGCAGTTATTGGAATAATTTTATTGGCTATTTTAATAATAGTAATAATATTAATAAAAAAAAGAGCTCTTAAAGTTGTAATTAAATCAAAAAAATCTCTACAAAACATTAGTAAAAACATTAAAGAATATAAGATTAATAACATAAGGATAGATGAATCAACTCGTGAAGAAATTAGAAAAAATGGTAGAAACAAAGTTGATGAAATGTTAAAACTTAACATTTTAAGAAAAGATGGTGTGCTTTCTGAAGAAGAATTTTATAGATTAAAAAAAGACCTTTTAGGGTAAGTATTTATTTACACCTCTCGAAGAAAGTTGGGACTGGCACCATTTATTAGTTCTATGAATAGTTTAAATATATAGTTACTAATTTTACATTTTATATATATTAATAGTTAGGAGTACGACAATTGAGACTTTATGTTAAAGATAAAAAAACGAAACAAAATATTTTCATTGATGATATAGCAAATACGAGAAAAGAAATTTCTCAAAAAATTGGTTCGACCAAAATTAGAATTAATAATCAAGATTATTATGTATCTGACATTAATGCTATGCCTGATGATAGTATTGCAATTACTACCGGATTAGGAGGAGTTATTGGTTTACTTGGAGGAATTCCAGGTCTAATTGCAGGAGGAATAATTGGAGGTCTTTTAGCAAGAAATTCGGACTTAACAGATAAAGCTAAAGCTATTTATTTCAATAAGAGCAAAGTATGAATAAGAAATTATTATTAGTGTTAATTGGTCTTATTTTTATCTCAATTTTTTTCATTTTAAATCAAAAAGCTATTAATTTAATCGTCCGAACAATATTTGAATGGAGATTTTTAAACATCACGTTGTGGTGTTATATCTTAATATGTTTCATAATAAATTATTTATCATTAAATGATGTGACGAACAATGAATCAGGTATGATTTTTAAGGAATTTGGATTCTTTGCAAATAGCGCATTTACTGCTATTACTTTTGGATTAGCATTAACAACATCTACTTCAATATTAAAAGGGATATATATCCAACAATACTTTAGAGACAAAATATATTTTAATGAGTTTAGCGAAATAGATATATATTCTCTTTTAGTGGTGTCTTTATTTTTATTTGGATATTCAATTATTAGTTCTTTTAGGGTACTGAAAAGAGCAATAGTACTTAAGAATTCAAATGAAATTGAAATGAGATGATTAGGTTACACCCCTGAGAATGAATTTCCACTTTCTAAGTAAAACGTGGAGCGTAAGTCCTGCCTTTGTTGAAACAGAGTGTTTGTTTTTTTCTTTCGAAACAGCCCGAAACTCGTATAATAGAATTATGTAAATATGTTAGTATATTTGCATGGAGTTCAACAAGATAATATATCGAGCCTGAGACGAAGCGATTAAAATAATTTAATTAGCTTGACACACAGTTAGATAGTTATATTTCAAGTTTGAGTGGCAACAAGAACGGCATAAAAGCTAGTTCGTATTTTACGAGGTTAAATTTAGTATAACATTTATCAAGTAGGAGAAAACTCCTACTCTAACGAACTCTCTATATTAATATAAAGGTTCAAGTATGTATTCTATCGGATTAGATGTAAGTAAGTCAACAATCAATGTGTATATTCCAATTAACGAACTAGATATACAAATCTCAAATGATTTTAAATCACTAAAATCGTTATACTCTAAGTTAAAGAAATACTATAAAAAAGAAGTTTCTAAATTAGTATTTGTTTACGAACCCACAGGTAGTTACTCTGTTTTATTATCAAGATTTTGTAATAAACAATTGATAAATTGTTTTATAGTTAATCCTAAAAAAAGTGTTAACTTTTCAAAAGCAATAGGCAATAGAAATAAAACAGATATTGATGATGCCAGAATGTTATCGCAAATGATTGTAACAGCTAAAGAGCAGGAGATAAAAGTTCCTGTTATCAATAAAACAGTAGATGAAATTAAAGAACTAATATCTTATTACAGATTCCTTATAAAAGAGCAGCAGCAAAATTCTAACCATCTTGAAGCAGTAAGTGTCAAAGAAGGTTCTACCCTTGTTATTAAAACAATTAAACAAATCTTAGCTTCATTAAAAAAGAAAGAACAAATTGTTCTTTTATCCATTAAAAAGATAATTGCAAGTGATAAAAAACTGTATCAATCGTATTTAAATATACAAACAATAAAAGGTATTGGAGAAGTATCTGCAATAGTATTACTTCATCACTTTATTAAATACCCAAATACTAACCAAAGGCAAATTGTATCCCTAGCAGGACTTGATCCTGTTCATAAATCTTCTGGTACCTCAATTAGAGGAAAAGCTAAAATATCTAAAGCAGGTTGCAATATTTGTAGAAGTACATTGTTTATGGCAACGATAGTAGCAGTACAACATAATGAAGAATTAAAAACATTTTATAATAGATTAAAAGATAATGGTAAACATACCACAGTAGCACAAATAGCAGTTATGAGAAAAATGGTTGTATTAGCACATACTTTATACAAAAATAACGAGGTATATGATCCCAATAGATTTAAACAAATATGAAATAAGACTATTTTTAGTTAAAAACTTTATCAATATTTAAGGTGGCAACTGTTTGAACGTTAAGAAAGGTGCTCTTTAGCACGTTTTCTCACAGAGAGTGCAAGCACAAGAGTGAGTTTTGCAAGGCAGAAACAAAAAATAACAAGTGAGGGAAGCTCCGCCTTCAAGAACTGTCAGTTGCTTCTTTTGTTACTTTTCTTTCAAGAAAGAAAAGTAAGAGAACGCAAAGGTACTTTGTATGAGCTCTTGGTATAGGTAATCATTTACTATCGTGTCCCAAAAATTTCAAGGTAACTTGTAAAAGCTCTTTAAATAATAGTTATATTTAAACAGAATCTATTAATTCATTGATTTTGTTTTCATCACTTATCCAAGAAGTCACCATTCGGACAACAGAATGTTCTTCATCATATTTTTCCCATATATAAAAAGAAAACTTCTCTTCTAATTTTTCAATTAAACTATTTGGTAAAATCAAAAAGATTTGATTTGTCTGCGTGCTATCTAATAATCTGTATCCTTTTTTAACAAAAGCATTTGAAATGTTAAGAGCTAAATCATTTGCTCTTTTTGCTAATTCAAAATATAAATCATCTTTAAATAATTCTAAAAACTGAATACCAAGGGTACGTCCTTTTGCTAATAAAGCACCTTTTTGTTTAATGTTTATATTAAAATCTTCTGCTAGATGTGAATTATTTATTATAATTGCTTCTCCAAATAATGCTCCATTTTTTGTTGCACCCATAGTAAAAACATCTGTCAACTTAGAAATATCTTCTAATGTCAAATCATTATATTTTGAACATAAAGATGCTCCTAATCTTGCACCATCTAAGAAAAGATATAATTTTTTTTCTTTACAAAATTTTGATATTTCTTCAAGTTCTTTTTTTGTATAAATAGTCCCAATTTCTGTTGCATTTGAGATATAAACTAATTTCGGTTTAACCATGTGAGGTACAAAAGAGTGATTATCTAAAGCTAATTGAATTTTATGAATATTAAGTTTCCCATTTTCAGATGGCATTGAAATTATTTTGTGTCCTGTTGCTTCAATTGCACCCGCTTCTCTTCCTAAAATATGCCCTATATCAGCAGATATAATTGCTTCGTGAGAATGTAATATTGAGGAAGTGATGATAATATTTGCTTGTGTTCCTCCAGTTACGAAGAAAACTTCTGAATCTTGATTATTCATTTTATTTTTTATTAGTTGTTTTGCTTCTATACTATATTCATCAAAACCATAGGCTGCTTGTTGCATTAAATTTGTTTTTGAAAGTGCTGCAAGAATATTTGGATGACATCCTTCACTATAATCATCTAAAAAACCGTATTTTTGCATTTTTATTCCTTTATTTTTCTATTAAAAGTTCAGTATACAGAAGGGACATTAATCATATGTTAATCTTAATACAAAAACATTGTATATTTGAAATGTAGAGATTTATGTTCAGGGGTGTAAATTTGCTTTGTTAATTACCTGAATTATTGGAAATATCCTGAACAAAAGAAATTTTGTTTCCTTCTGCGTCCATTATTTCCGCCATTTTGATAACTTCTGGGTACTCTATGATTTTTCCAATGGGCAAATTAGCGTCCAAGAAAACTTTGCACTTTGCTTCTAGGTCATTTACACCAATAACTACTGTTGTACTGCCTGCACGCTCTAAATCGATTGAAACTTGAATCCACGCGTTTTCTAGAAGCTGCCATTCTGCAATACCTTCCATAGGCACAAGATCTGGCTCGCGTTCAAACAACTTTTGATACCACTCAAGGGCAAGCTCGAAGTTCTTTACGGGGATAACAGAGATAACACTATTAATATTTTTACTAGGCATCGTATTTCCTTAAATAAAATAATATAAGAGATCATATCCTACACCTTATTAATATATAACTTCAAAAATATTATTGCACGAAGTTCGTAGGACTGTATACATATTTAAGCACTTAATCAATTAAGCATACTGTCACAGAATTCTAAGAGCAAAAGACGCAAAGCTTAATTGTATGAGCTCTTTAAAGAGTAGTTATATTATAAAAAAGTGGAGATTCATTCTTAGGGCTGTGAATTTACTTTGTTAAAGAGACTTATTTAATCTTTTTAGATATACTCATCTGGCACATTTATGTGTAACTGTAAGGGCTGCGGCTGCAACTTTTGCCCTTACTTTTCTCAGACTACTAGAATCAAAAAAATAATAAGCTCAAAATAAAAATATTTATCTTCCTATATTTAAATTATCATAAAATTCCGACAAAATAGTTATATTATAAACGGATTTAAAATATAAAATTTAAGCATGATTTTATGAATATATACAATAAGTTTAAGTTTCATTTTCCTATAATTTATTTGTAATTTAGATAAATAAATTATTGATTTACTTTAATTTATGAGTATCTCTAAATAATAAAATAAGGTAAATATTATGAAGAAGACTAAGGGCACAATTGTAAGGCGAAACAAAATACCAGAAAATGAAGGTATTCCACTTAGTACACCTTTATCTGCATCTGTAATGTATCATTATGAAAATATTGAACAAGTAAAAGCTTTAAACGAGAAAAAAATTGAAGGCTTTTCTTATGCCCGATATGCAAATCCCAATGCTAAGATTTTAGCAGAAAAGATTTCTTGGTTGGAAGATGCCAAAGGTGGGTTTATTACCGCTTCTGGTATGTCTGCATTGTCTTGTGTTTTTTTAGCTTTACTAAAAAAAGGGGATACAATAGCTGCTTCAAAACAGCTATATGGGCAATCTTTAAAAATGCTTACAAAAATGCTTCCTCGTATGGGCTTTGAAACTAAATTTTTTGATTCTTCTGATCCTAGCACTTTTGCTGAAGCCATTACCCCCACAACCAAAATTATTTTAGTAGAAATCGAATCAAACCCTCTACTTAGAATTACCTATTTTGATGAATTGGTAAAAGTAGCGAAAGAATCATCTGCTTTAATAATGGTAGACAATACTTTTACAACGCCTTCAGGATATAAACCCTTAAACCATGGTGCTACTTTAGTAATGCATTCTGTTTCAAAAATTTTATCAGGACATAGTGATTTAAATTTAGGATATATTGGGTCCAATGACGATAAACTTCTTGAAGATATTGATGAGCTTATTGCAAATTTTGGACTTAATTCTAACCCTTTTAATTGTTGGCTAGCTGAAAGAGGATTACATACTTTTGATTTAAGATTTAAAGAAGCACAAAGAAATGCAGCTAAACTGGCAGCTCTTCTTGAAGATCATCCAAAAATTTCCAAACTCTATTACCCAGGCCTTGCCTCACATCCTGAACATTTACTGGCAAAAACAATGCTAAAAGGTAATTTTGGCACAATAGTTAGTTTTGTATTAAAAGGTGACTATACCAATGTAAATAATTTTCTTAATGCTGCAAAGGATATCCCTTATGGAAGTACATTAGGAGATGTTTCAACATTAGTAGTTGTACCTTCAATTTCTTCTCATCGCCATTTAAATAAAGAAGAGAGACTCGCGCTTGGAATAGAAGATACCTTGATTAGAGTATCTTTGGGAATAGAAGCCTTTTCTTTAATTAAAAATGATTTTTTAACAGGATTAGAGGAAGCCTAAGTTTTTATCTTCTAATTATTAGAGCTTATTTCTATTTCTTATTATGCGAGGGGTATAACTTTATAAATTAAAAGTGGATTTCCTACCCCTGGCATGTAATTTTTTATTATTTCATTTAATAATGTTGTTTTAATATGATTTAGATAACATTTTATCTACATTTAAAAGGAACAACCATGGAATATATCCTTTATTTAGCTCCAGCAATATTAGTAATTACCTCTAGCTTATTTATCAATTTTAACGAAGGAATAGAAGAAGAATCATATAACGTGGGTGATTCATGCATAGATTATTATTAGTCTTTCTCATTTTTTTTTAACTTTCATTTGCAGAAGTTAAAAACGTTAAAGGGGAGAGGCACCTTTAATTTTTTTGATTTAATGGTGCCTGTCCCCATTTAATTTCCCCGGAATTATTAATCTATCATAGATTTAAAAATGAGGGGTGTAATTTAGTTAATTAGGTAAATTAATTCGAAATCAATAATTCAGTATGCCGTCTCAGAAATTTATCAAAATTTAGTTTATGTATATAACTAGTAAACTATGATAATATTTTTTTCTAATACATTAATAAAAGAGAATAATATGCTAACACAAGAAATTAAAAATACAATACAAACTTTATGGGATAGGCTATGGGCAGGTGGTTTATCAAATCCTATCACGGCAATTGAACAAATATCTTATTTAATTTTTATGAAAAGGTTGGAAAATTTTCACTCTAATACACCTTTTGAATATAAATGGTCTGAATATCACAACTGGGAGGATGATAAACTTTTTATTCATATAAAAAATAAAGTATTTCCCTACATTAAAAATGAATTAGCAGAAAAAGATGAAGCTTTTTCTATTGCAATGGAAGATGCAATTTTTGCAATAAAATCAGTTAGTTTGTTAAGTGATTCAATAGCATTTATTGATAAAATTTATGAAGAAATTGAAAAACAAGAAAATGACAATAATCAGAATTTTCAAGATATTCAAGGTGATATTTATGAATATCTTTTAAAGCACACAAGTGAAGCTGGCAAAAATGGTCAATTTCGTACTCCCCGACATATTATTCAATTAATGGCAGAAATAATCAAGCCAGATTTAGATGGTAAAATATGCGATTTAGCTTGTGGATCAGGAGGATTTTTAGTTGGTGCTTATCATCATATAATAACAAAATATTCAAATAAAATAGTTGAAGACGAAAATGGGTTACCAAAGGGTGTCGATGCAAAAAAACTGTCAATTAGTAATATAAAAGAATTAAATGAAAATATATTTTTTGGATTTGACATTGACCAAACTATGGTTAGAATTGCGACCATGAATCTTTTAATGCATGGAATAAAAAAACCAAAAATAAACAATATGGATACTCTATCTAGAAATTATGAAGATTTCGAAAAAAATATATTAAAAAGTAAGTTTAAATATATTTTAGCTAATCCTCCTTTCACTGGTAAAATTAACAGTTTAGAAATAAGTGAAAATTTAGATAACGTTTATCCTCCTCAATTTGATGCGCAAAAAAATAGGATTAAGCAACTCGTTCAATCAGAGTTACTATTTCTAGAACGAATAATTTTTATGCTTGATAAAGGTGGAAAAGCAGCAGTTATTGTTCCAGAAGGTGTACTGTTTAATGCTGCCAAACAATATAAAGCTATAAGGAAGTTATTAATGACAAAGTGTAATTTAGAAGCGGTAGTTTCTCTTCCTTCAGGCGTATTTTATCCTTATACTGGAGTTAAAACATCTATATTAATCTTTGAGAAAAAAAGTACAAATAGCAACGTATTACAAAAAAATGATGTATGGTTTTACGAAATGGAATCTGATGGCTATTCTTTGGATAATAATAGAAGAAAATTAAAAGATTTACCTTTACAATCTTTTTTAAATGACTGGATTAATAAAGATAAAAATATCAGTATGAATAGAGAAGAAAAATATTTCACTGTTTCATCTGAGGAAATAAAAAAAAATGATTTTGAATTAAACTACAATTTATATAAAGAATTCACTTATGAATCATTACCTTTTGTGTTACCTGAAGATTTATTAAAAGAAATATTGCTTACGGAAGCTGAAATCAACTTAGAACTAAAAGAATTAAAAGGCATTCTTTAAGATGAGTTTTATTAAATATAAGATTGGTGATATAATAAAAACGCTTAAAACCGGTAAAACACCTCCTTCTAATATAATTGAGTATTTTGATGGTAACGTAAACTGGTTTACTCCCTCAGATTTAGGAGAGAATAAAAATCTTTTAGATAGTAAGCGTAAAGTTTCAAATTTTGCAGTAAACGATAACAAAGTCCCTTTATTAGATGAAAACACTATATTAATTTCAACAACAGGGTCAAAAATAGGTAAAGTAGGAATATTAAAAAATAAAGCATCTTTAAATCAGCAGTTAACAGGAATTACAGTAAATGACAATATTCTTAATAACGAATTATTTTATTATTGGTTAATATTAAATAAAGTAGTTTTAGAAAAGAAGGCTAATATCTCAACTATACCCATATTAAACAATAAACTATTAAAAAAAATTAATATCTCATTTCCTAAAGAACTTACGAAACAAGAATTGATTGTTTCTAGATTAAATAAAATTGAAAATATTTGTAATAAAAGAAAGCACACAATAAGACTATTAGAAGAATATTTAAAATCTTGTTTTACTGAAATGTTTTTAGAAAATAGAGATAAAAAGAGTTGGAAATATAATAATATTAAAGAAGAAAAGCTAATTAAAAGAAGCACTTATGGTATAGCAAAAAAAGCAAATAGTGAAAATGGCATGCCTATGTTAAGAATGGGAAATATTAGTTACTCTGGTGAAATATTACTAAATGATATGAAGTATATTGAATTAGATTCAATAGAAAAAGAGAAGTATAAATTAAAGAAAAGAACAATACTATTTAACAGAACAAATAGTCCAGATTTAGTAGGTAAATCAGCGGTGTGGGAAAAATCTGATAATTTCACCTATGCAGGGTATTTAATTAATATAGAGTTAGATGAAAAATTAATTAATCCATACTACTTTTCTTCATATTTAAATTCTAGTTTTGGAAAATTAACATTAAAAAGTAAAGCAAGAATTTCAGGTAATTTGGCAAATATTAGTGCTTCTACTTTGAAAAAATTAAAAATATTAATTCCTCCGTTAGATTTACAAAAAAAATACGAGTTAATATTTCTAAAAGTACAATATCAACTACAAAAACAAAGAGAATCTCTTTCTTTAATTAATGATTTATTTACAATTGTTTTAAATAATTCCTTTAATCCCGAATTAAATATTAATGAAGAAAGTTATTTTGAGGATATTCTTCCAGAATTAACAACTAAGGATATGACTAGAGAAAGGTTAATTTATTTAATTGATCTAATAAATACTAATACTTTTAAAAATATTAGTAGTTATAATAATGTCGTCGAAAAATTATTTAACTTATTAGATGACGAAATTTTAGAGCAAAAATGTTTAAAAAAAGAAATTAAAATAAAAGTTAAAAAATGAAATTATTAAGACTTAAAATCAATTCTAGATTTAGCAGTTTGGCAGAAGGGTTTGAACTAAAATTCCGTAGTTCGAGTGTAGTTGACAGAGAAAAGTTAGGAAAATTTAATCCATATTGTTTTGCTGGGTTAAATGGGAGTGGAAAATCAAATGCACTAGAAGCATTATCAAATATATTTTATCACTTAGAAGGGTGTGTAAATATTCATCAACCTGATAGCTTTAAACTTGATTTTAATCCAAAAATTGCAACCTTGGATGCATATGAATTAGAATATTATATTATCCCTAAGAGTCAAAATGAGCATACCCTTGAAAATATGGCTTATGTTAGTATAATAAAGACTTGTAATGAAGAGCCAACTCTTTCATATAGTTATTATCCATTTGAAAAAAAATTAGAATTAATTAAACTGGTGACAGAAGAATTTGACAATGAACCTGCTTCTGCAAAAAACTTCTTACCTGATTTAGTTATTGGATATACATCTGGAGAGAATGAGGTATTAAGTATCCCCTTTATTAAAACTAGACTTCTTCATTTTGATGAATATAAGGAATCTGTAACCAAAAATTTAAAATATGAAAAACCTGAAAGTAGTCTTCTTTACATTGATTATGAAATGAGTCAAGCAGTATTACTATCTAATTTTTTATTTCAAGAGAAAGAAGTCTTGGTAGCGCTACAAGATGAATTAGGTATTCAAGATATCAAAAGATTTAGAATGAATATAAATTTACACAAAATTAAAGTCAAAAATAAATCTAAATATTTAATAGAGCAAATTGATAATACGATTATATACTTTAAAAATTGTGCAACATCTTTTTTCCAAAATGAGGAAAAATTAATTTTGGATTTTTGGATTAATGAAGAAACAAAAAAATCTTTTAAAAAAAACTTTGATGATATCTTTAAATTATTTCAATCTTTTCAGATACTTTATACTTTGAATTATCGAACAGTTAGTAGTGAAATAAAAAAAGAAGTGTATCAATCTAAAGGTTATTACACAAATGGTAAAATTCCAGAACCTGCGCTTAATGAAAAAACATTTTATTTCTTGGATTACTATATAAAAAAAAAGGTGTCAACTGATAAAAGTATCAATTTACTTATGAGAAACTTATCTGATGGAGAACAACAATTTTTGCATTCTTTGGGTATTTGTTTAATGCTTAAGAATAAAAGAGTATTACTACTGTTTGATGAACCAGAAACACATTTTAATCCAGATTGGAGATCAAAGTTTATAAGTATCCTAGAAAAAAGTTTAGTTGCAAGTGAAAGTAATAATTTAATGAAGGATATCTTAATTACATCACACTCTCCCTTTTTGATTTCAGATTGTTACCCTAGTAATGTTATGATATTTGGAAAAGATGACGAAAATAATGTTACAGTTACAAATGCATTGGATAAAGAACTAAAAACATTTGGAGCTGCATATGACATTATTATGGAAGAAATTTTTAATAAAAATGAATCTATAGGAAATTATTCTCATCAAAAGATAAGTGGCATAGATTTTGATAAAATTCAAAATTCAAGAGATATAATAAGAATTAAAAAAAACTTACTTGAACTTGGAGACTCATATGAGAAAGATATGCTTTTTAGTAAATTGAATAGAATTCAAGATGAGTTTGATGATGCTACAAACATATAAAGTAATTTGTCATGATATTCTAAATATTCATAACCTAGCAAAATTTATTGTACTTGATTACTGGTGTAAATCAAGCAAAGAATATTCAATATTATTTCCATCAAAATATAAAGCTTTTTTCGATAAGCTTCCGGCATTTAAGGGTGATGTAGTTAGAATATATGAAAAATCAAGTAAATTATCTCTTAATGAAAAGAAAATAATTAAAATCTCTTTTATTAACCAAAATGATATCGAAAAACTATGTAATAGTGAATCAAAGTTATTTAATATGCATACGTATTTACCAGACATTGTAAATGAAGAAATGAAACCATTTTTTATTAAATTATACGAAGAATATTCTGATAGAAAAACACTAAGGGACATCTTTGGCTCTAAAAAAGATTATTACGATGAATTGTATGATGAAAACGATTTTACTGATTGTCCATGTTGTGGCATGAGTTATATAGAATCCTCAGATAGTGAAAAAAGAGAAGATTTTGATCATTATTTACCAAAGTTCGAATTTATATTTGCATCAATTAATTATAGAAATCTTTCTCCTTTATGTAAAAAATGCAATAGTACATTCAAGGGTGAAACTAATCCTATTGAAAAAAGAAGAAAAGCTTTTTACCCATATTCAAATACTGATAATGAAATTAAAGTTGAAATAATAGCTGATAAAGATATAACAACAATAACTGATATTATATTATCTGGTAAAAAACAGGAACAAATCAATACTTGGAATAGTGTTTTTTCAATAAAAAAAAGATATAGTTCGAGAGCAAATCAGCTAAAAAAGAATGTAATTAAAGATATTAAATTATATATGAGAGAAAACAATGTTGACTTTTTAAAGGCATGTACTTTTTTTATTAAATTATATTCCAGAGATAAATACTCTGAAAGTAAATTAATAAAAATTGCATTAATATATAAATATTCAGAAACAAAACATATCGTCCAACAAATGAATAATAAAAATTAATGGAGGCACCTTTTGGTAACTTTTATTAACTTAAACTTAATATTTATTAGTTTTGTGCCTGGCACTAATTAGTAACTTTTCTTAACTAAAACTTAAATTTAAATTTACACCCCTGCGAAGAAATTCCGGTGACAGTATACTTATTTGACCATTTAGTTAATTAGGTAAACTCGTATCTAGATGATATACTAATATTAGAGAGTTTTAAGAGTTAATATATTAGGTTAGGTATGTAAGCGATTAATAAACTGCCATTCGGGACAAGCACCTTTAATTCATAGAATGAATCTCCACTTTTCAAATACACTTTCTATCACATCATGTTTTTTTTTGCATAAAAGAGTATTAAGTAAAGAAGTAAGAAGATTTTATTGAGATTAGGATAATATTCTTGCATTAAAAGCAAAGGACAAATTATGAACAAAATATTATTATTTTCTTTAGCACTTTCATCTTTTGCATTTGCAGAATTTTTAAGTCAAGATAATTCAAATGATAAATTAAAATATGAATTTTCTGCTAAAAATAACAAGCAAGAAATAAGTAAAAAATACTATGAAGAAAACACTCAAGCACAATATGCACCTCCTTCTAAAATAATAGAAGAAGAAAAGGTTGTAGCAAAAGTTATAGATGGATTTGCTCATATATTTTTAAATAATCAATTTCAAAATGAAGACCCTGATAATAGTCCTTTAAGACATAGGTAAGACTCCACTTAATTTACACCCCTGAGAATAAATTTCCGCTTTTTTTATTGAGCTCTTACAAGTAACCTTTGCGCTTTTTTTCTTCTTTTCTTGAAAAGAAGAAACAAGAAAGCAACTGACGAAATGATAAAGCCCTTCGGGTGCCTAAATATTTTTATTGTTTAACTAGGCTGTGGAACTCGTTAAAATGTGCTAAAGAGCACATTTCTTTACACTCAAACAGTCCTCGCCTTTTTCCGCTAAAAAATAAAAACATTTAGCTTTATCAAAGTCAGGGGAAGAGCCTTATGAAAGACTGATTCACTTAATATTTTCTATATATCTTTTTATCTACAAAAAAAGAAAAACAATATTCACTAGTAAAACGTGGAGCGTGGTTCTGCCTTTGGTGAAGCCGAACGTTTATTTATTGTTTCGAAACAGCCTGAGGACTCGTATAATAGAATTATGTAAATATGTTAGTATATTTGCATGGAGTTCAACAAGATAATATATCGAGCCTGAGAC
>JABSON010000056.1 GCA_013215915.1 Campylobacteraceae bacterium
CTTAATTAAATCCCTTTATTTCGAATTAATATTAACAAGTTGACAAAAAATAATAACATTGCTACAATTAATGAAATATAAATTAAAGGATTTATGATGTTGGCTAATATGAAAATAAAAACTAAACTACTTCTACTTATTTTAACTTCTGTATTATTAATGGCAATAATAACTTCAATCGTTTCAATAATCTCAATTAAAACTATGTCAAAAGAGAATATAGAGAACTTTAAAAAAGATTCTTATGTTAAAAAAGAAAAAGAACTAAAAAATTATGTTTCTTTGGCAATTAAAAATGTTGAAAATTATTATGCAAGAACTTCACTTGAAATGGTAAAAATAGAAGTTGAAGAAGATTTGGAGACACAAACAAACTTTTTATTCACTATTCTAATTAAACAGTATGAGAAATACAAAGATGAAATTTCTGCTTTTGAATTAAAAAGAAAATTAATTGATATTGTGGAAGCCTCAAGATATGGTAAAAATGGATATTTCTGGATTAATGATACTAAAGCAGTAATTGTAATGCATCCTACTAAACCTGCTTTAAATTCTAAAAACTTAGATAATTTTAAAGATAAAAATGGAAAAAGAATATTCCATGAGTTTGCAAAAATAGCTTCAAAAAATGGTTCTGGATTTGTAGATTATGTTTGGCCAAAACCTGGTTTTAACAAAGCACAAGCTAAAGTTTCTTATGTGAAATTATTTAAACCTTATAACTGGGTTATTGGTACTGGATCTTATGTTGATGACATAAGTTCTAAAATGAAAAAGGAAGCTTTAAAATCTGTTTCTGAAGAAAGATTCGGTGAAAATGGCTATTTTTGGATAACTGATTCATCTGCAAAGATGTTGATGCACCCAATTAAACCTTCATTAGATAATAAAGATGTATCAACTGTGAAAGATAAAAAAGGAAAACTTTTATTTGTAGAAATGGCTAAAATTGCAAATAAAGAAAAAAAAGGTGGATTAGTTAGATATTTCTGGCCAAAACCTGGATTTGATCTAGCACAAGAAAAATTTTCATATATTCAAAGATTTGATAAATGGGATTTTGTAATTGGAACTGGAGCATATATCAATGATATTAATGATGAAATATTATTAATGGAAGAAAAAACAAATAATTCAATTAATGATGTTATTTCTGATATTTTAATATATACGCTAATATCATTAATTTTAATTACCGCAATAGTAAATTATATTTCATCTAAAATTTTAATTAAACCACTAGAATCTTTAAATTCAAGTGTTCAGTTTTTACTTTCAGGAAGAGAAAGAAGAAATAAATTAAGAGTTTACCCTGATAATGAAATTGGTAAAGTTATGAATAGTTTAAATTTATACTTTAAGCATTTAAGAGACGAGGCTGCCAAGGATGCTGAAGTTATAAGAGAAGTTGAAGATGTTATTACAAAAGTTAATAATGGATTCTATGTTTATAAAATACATTCAAATTCTAATAATAATAGTATTCAACAATTGAAAGATTCTATTAATTCTATGATTGCATCTACTAATAAAAAGTTAGAAAATATTAATTTAACATTGAGTGAATATTCTAAGTCTAACTTTACATATAAATGTTCTGATAATGAAGGTTATACACCTTCAAATGGTCTTATTGCCTCTTTAGAAAACTCTACAGATTTAATTGGTAATGCAGTTTCAGAATTTTTAGCAATGATTACTATTTCAGGTGAGAAATTAAATTCTGATACAAAAGTACTAAAAATTTCATCAACAAATTTATCTACATCAGCAAATACTCAGGCATCTTCATTAGAAGAAACAGCAGCCTCAGTTGAAGAAATTACTTCAATTATTAAATCTTCTAATGAAAAAGTAAATAAAATGTCTATTCTTGCAGCTGATTTAAATAAATCTGCTTTAGAAGGTGAAAAACTAGCTTTAAAAACTACTTCATCAATGGAAGCTATTGATGCTGAAGTTAATTCAATTAATGATGCAATTACAGTTATTGATCAAATTGCATTTCAAACAAATATTTTATCTCTTAATGCTGCTGTTGAAGCGGCTACAGCTGGTGAAGCTGGAAAAGGATTTGCAGTTGTAGCTCAAGAAGTTAGAAACCTTGCCTCTAGATCAGCAGAAGCAGCAAAAGAAATAAAAGATTTAGTTTCATCTGCTACGTTAAAAGCAAATGAAGGAAAAGAGATCTCAAAAGATATGATTGAGGGTTATACTTCATTAAATGCAAAAATATCAGAAACTATTGATTTAATTACTGATGTAACATCTGCCACAAAAGAACAAGAACATGGAATTGTTCAAATTAATGATGCTATTAATTCTCTAGATCAAGCAACACAAGTTAATGCATCTTCTGCTTCATCTATTAATGAGCTTGCTCATGAAGTATCTGTATTATCTGATGATCTATTATCTATTGCTTCAAGAGCTAAATATAATGAAAATAAAAAAGACGAAGTTTGTGATGTTGAATTTGTATTTTTAATTAATAAATTAAAAAATGATCATATTACCTTTAAAGACGTAAACTTTGCAAAAGTAGGTGAAGAAAATGTTTCGTCGTGGACTGTTAAAACATGTTTAGAATGTAATTTAGGAAAATGGATTAAAGAACAAGAAAATAAATCTTCATCATTTGTTAATAATAATAACTGGACTAATTTAAAAAAACATCATGAAGAAGTACATCAAAGTGTTCAAGAATATATTAATTTAAATGCGCAAAAAGCTTCAAATATGCAGTTAGCTGCAGTTTCTAAAAATGTTGATGTATCAAGCCATAATGTATTTAAAAATTTAGATATTTTAAAAGAGCATTATTGTAAAACATTTAAAACAAGTAATAAAACTTTAGATCTAATCTCAGCAAAAATTGAAAACGTAAGCCAAAAGAAAACTTTTGTAAGCAAAAAAGTAGTTAATAATTTAATACCTGATAAAACAGATGAGTGGGAAAGTTTTTAAAAAGAAAAGTCTAATCTTTTCTTTTTTTGAGTAAAGCTTAAAAAATTAAATTATCTTTGTATAAAATCTAAAGTAAAAATAGTTTTAGATATAATCGCAAAAATATAAATATAGTGCTTTGCACAAGGATTAAAATGAATAAAGTAGAACTATTAAGTCCAGCAGGAAACCTAGAAAAACTAAAAATTGCTATTTCTTTTGGTGCTGATGCTGTTTATGGAGGAGTATCACACTTCTCACTAAGAATTAGATCTGGTAAAGAATTTACTCTAGAAACTTTTAAAGAAGGTATTGATTATGCACATGAAAGAGGAAAAAAAGTTTATGTAACAATAAATGGATTTCCTTTTAACTCACAATTAAACTTACTTAAAAAACATATTAAATCTATGGCTGATTTAAATCCAGATGGATTTATTGTAGCAGCTCCTGGAGTTGTTAGATTATGTAGAGAAATTGCACCAGAAATTGATATTCACTTATCAACTCAAGCTAATGTTTTAAACTATCTTGATGCTCAAGTTTTTTGGGACTTAGGTGTTAGAAGAATTGTTGTAGCACGTGAGATTTCTTTAAAAGATGTTATGCAAATTAAAGAACATTTACCTGAAATGGAAATTGAAATTTTTGTACATGGTTCTATGTGTTTTGCATATTCAGGAAGATGTTTAGTTTCTGCTGTTCAAATGGGTAGAGTTCCTAATAGAGGAAGTTGTGCTAATGACTGTAGATTCGAATATACTTTATATGCTGCAAATGAAGATCATTCTTCATTATTTAGACTTGAAGAAGAGCCTGGTGTTGGAACTTATATCTTTAATGCAAAAGATATGAATATGGCTTCTCATATTAAAGAAATTTTAGATTCAGGTGCAGTTGATTCATTGAAAATTGAAGGTAGAACTAAATCTCCTTATTATGCAGCAGTTACAGCTAATGCTTATAGAATGGCAATTGATGATTACTATGAAGGTACTTTTGATGAAGCTAAATACCAAAAAGAATTATTAACTACAAAAAATAGAGGTTTCTCTGATGCTTATTTAATTCATAAACCATTTGAGAGAAATGATACTCAAAACTATGATTATGCCTTATCAAAAGGTTCTTTTGAAGTTTCTGGTTTAATCTGTGAAGATGAAAAACACTTCTTATGTAAATATAAAACTTTACCAGGTGAAGATGTTGAGATTTTCCCTCCAATGAATTCTAATATTGTTGAAGTTGATAATGAAATTGGTAAAATTTATAAAAAAGAAGATGGAAAATATTACATTAACTTTAAAAAGATTTTAACTGAAAAAAATAAAGAATTAGAATCAGTTCATTCTGGAAATGTTAATAAAATCCAATTACCTGGAACATTACCTTACTTAACTATGTTAAGAATTGAAAATGATGGTGAAACTATAAATCCTTTCGCTTAATGATTTATTTTAAAGTATCTGCCAATATTAATATTAAAACTACTGATGGAACTTTAGTTAAATATCTTCGCTCACCTGAGCATTTAGTATCTGATGAATATATATTTTGTTCATCATATACTGAGTTCCAAGATTTAAAAAAAGTATTCTCAAGAGTTGATAAAAAATACCAGGCAAATGTTTTATTAGAAGAAAAAATTCTTAACTCAAAAAAACTACCAATTGAGTTAGGAATTTCTAATTCTTTTGAATATAGACTTATGCGTAAATATGACCTACGAATAAAAAATAATACATTTTTATTAGATGAACTAAAAGATAAAATTAAAGAAGTTTCATTTAATGAAAATAGATTTGATTTTTATAAACAAATTAAAAACATTAGAAAAAAAGATATTAAAGTAGCTGTAATTGCAGGAATGGGAAGACATATGGGTGAAAACCTTTCTTCATGTACAGCTTTAAGAATATTATCTGAAGAATTAAACAGATTTTATGAGAATGTAGAAATAGATGTTTTTTTAGAATCTAGCGAAAATCAATATTATTCAAGAGATAAAGAAATATTATTAACTCAAAACTTTATTTCATCTGTAAAACCTTTGGCTCTTACCTTAAAAGAATTATGTGATTATGATTTTTTTATAGATAATTCTTTAGTTTACGAAAAAACTTATTATAAAAACTTAGCTTATGTTGATGCTTATTTATATAAATTTGGAATTGATTATACAAAAATAGAATCTTCACGAAAAGCTACATTTATCGATAAACTTGATAAAAAAGTATCAAAAGATTTAATCTTAAGACTTCAAGATATTAAAAAACGATCTAAAATTGTTTTATATCATCCTTATGCTGCCAAAGAAGATAGAAGTATCCCCAAAAATCATGCAATAAAATATTTAAAAAAACTAATTAATAAAATGCCTGATTATACTATTATTACTTCTTTAGATATAGGTGCGGATAAAAGTCTTGACTATATAAATCTAGCTTCTTATTCAAAATCATTTTCTGATTTTGCTTATATTATTTCTCAAAGTGATAAACTTATTTCCTGTGATACTTCTGCTTATCATATTGCAGATGCATTTTTTATACCTACAGTTGTTATTTTTACATCAGATATTATTGAAAAAAGAACAAAATATTATAATTTTACAAAAAGTATTTTACTTAAAGATCAAAGTAAACAATTTTCATCTTTTGTATTTGAAAATCAAGTCTTAGAACTATGTACTTTTAAGGCCTGGGATAAACTTAAAATCTCTAGGATTATTAGCTTATTAGAAACAATTTGATATAATCTTTAATCTCTAAAAGAGTCTAAAATTAAGGAAGAGTATGAATTTTGTTTCGATTATTATGGGTAGTAAGTCAGATTATGAAATTATGAAAAATTGTAGTGATACATTTGAGAAATTTAATGTTAAATACGAAATGATTATTTCATCTGCACACAGATCTCCAACTAGAACTAAGAATTATATGAAAGAAGCTGAAGAAAAAGGTGCTGTTGTATTTATTGCAGCTGCAGGAATGGCTGCTCATTTAGCTGGTGCCTTAGCTGCTAGTACAACTAAACCTGTTATTGGAGTACCTATGAAAGGTGGAGCAATGGATGGTATGGATGCTATGCTTTCAACTGTTCAAATGCCTGCTGGAATGCCTGTAGGAACTGTAGCACTTGGCCGTGCTGGAGCTGTTAATGCTGCATATTTAGCTATGCAAATATTAGCAATTTCAGATAAAGAACTAGCTGTAAAATTAAAAGAAGATAGAATTATTAAAGAAAAAGCTGTTGAAGTTGATTCTTTAACTATTGAAGTTAGACTATAATATATACTAGGCTTAAGCCTAGTATAACGAAACATATTTAGATTTAGAGACAGGTCAAAAGCGTGGAATCAAATATAATTTGAATGTATGGTTTTGATAAATATACAATTAGGAAAAGAATACATGTTAACATTTTCACAAATGCTATTAAAATTACAAGAATTTTGGGCAAAACAAGGTTGTAATATTGTGCAGCCTTATGATATTCCAGCAGGTGCTGGTACTTTTCATCCCGCAACTCTACTTAGATCACTTGATTCAACTCCTTGGTCTACAGCTTATGTAGCTCCTAGTAGAAGACCAACTGATGGTAGATATGGTGAAAACCCAAATAGATTAGGGGCTTATTACCAATTTCAAGCTTTAATTAAACCAAGTCCAGAGAATATTCAAGATTTATATTTACAATCTTTAGAATACTTAGGATTGGATTTATCAAAACATGATGTTAGATTTGTTGAAGATAACTGGGAATCTCCAACACTTGGTGCTTGGGGTCTTGGTTGGGAAGTATGGTTAGATGGTATGGAAGTTTCTCAATTTACATATTTTCAACAAGTAGGGGGAATTCCTTGTGATCCTGTTGCTGTTGAACTAACTTATGGAACTGAAAGACTTGCAATGTATTTACAAGAAGTTGATTCTGTATTTGATATTGTATGGAGTGAAAATGAGCATGGTATTACTACTTATGCTGATGTTCATAAAGAAAGTGAATACCAATTCTCAAAATACAATTTTGAAGTTGCAAATGTAGATATGTTATTAAAACATTTTGATGATGCCTTTAATGAGTGTAAGAGAGCTTTAGAAGCAGAATTACCATTACCAGCTTATGATCAATGTATGATGGCTTCTCATGCTTTTAATACGCTTGACGCAAGAAAAGCAGTATCTGTTACTCAAAGACAAAATTATATTTTAAAAGTAAGAGAATTATCTCAATCTTGTGCAAAAATGTATGTTGAACAAGAAGTTCCTAGAACTATTAGAACTGGTAATAAAAAGAATTTAGCTATTTTAAAAGCAAAATTTCCAGAAAAATTTCTACTTTAGGATAAAAATGTTAGTTAAAGATATATATAAAGTTTTAGATGAAATCTCGCCTTTTTCTAAACAAGAGAAGTGGGATAATTCAGGATTATTAGTAGGGTCAGGAAATGATGAGATTAAAGAAATACATTTAAGTATTGATTTAGATGAAGAAATGTTAGAGAAAATTCCAGAATTTTCTCTAGTTATTACTCATCATCCTTTAATTTTTTCACCTTTAAAAAGAGTTAATTTTGATTCTTATTCAACAAAACTGTTAAAGATTCTAATTCAGAAAAATATATCTTTAATATCTATGCATACAAACATAGATAATACGCATTTAAATAAGTATGTGGCAGAAAAAGTACTTGGGTTTACTATTAGACCAAGTGATGATTTTGTGGTATATGCAGAAGTTAATATGCAATTTGATGATTTAGTAAAATATGTATCAGAGAAATTAAATTTAGCATATGTAAAAACAGTAAAGTGTAATAAATTTATTAAAGATATTGCACTAGTGACTGGATCAGGAATGAGTTTTTTAAATGAAATAAAAGCAGACTGTTTTTTAACTGGCGATATTAAATATCATGAAGCCATGGAAGCAAAAAGCAGAGGAATTTCACTAATTGACATCAGACACTATGAAAGTGAACAAGCCTTTAGCTACCTATTAATGGGACTTTTGAAAGAAAATTTGATTAATAATGAATTAAAAGCTATAATAACAGCTTCGAAAAACCCATTTGTGTTTTATAAGCAAGGAGAACCTATTGAATAAATATTTAGAAGAATTAGTTAAGTTATCAAAATTTGATGCTAAAATCAGTGCATTTGATCCTAGAATCGAGAGCGAAAATGAAAAGTTAGCGGCATACGTGAATGTTGCTGAAGAAGTTAAAGGTAATATTAATACTTTAGAAACTGAAATTGAAGACATTACGTCTAAAATTTCTAAAAACAATATGCATTTAGCTGAGTTAAAAACTAAGCTAGAAGATATTTCTAAAAAACATTCAGCTGTAAAAACTGAAAAAGAATTAAAAGCTTTACAATTAGAAGAAGAAATTTCTAAAGAACAAATTACTTTTGCTAATGAAGAAATTATTAGATTTGACGCAATTGTTACTACTAAAGAAGAGCAATTAAAAGAATTTCAAGTTAGATTAACTGAAGAAGAAACTAATGTTAAAGAATTAAAAATATTAGTTGATACTAATATTGAAAACATTTCTGTAGAAAGAAATGAAGTTTATGAAGATAGATCTAAATTATTAGAGAAATTTGATAATAAAATCCTTACTTTTTACCAAAAAATTAAAAGATGGGCTGTAGACACTGCTGTTGTTCCTGTTAAAAAACAAGCTTGTTATGGTTGTTTTATGAAGATCAATGACAAAGTTTATAATGAAGTTATTAAATCTGACGAAATTGTAAATTGTCCACATTGTGGAAGAATTCTTTATAAAGAAGTGGAAGAGGCTTAATTGAGCCTTTTCACCCTTTTTTACTATATATTCTCTTTTTTTATATACATATTAGCTCTTCCTTACTTACTTTATAAATCAAAAAAACCTAAATATAAAATTGCTATTCCTGCTAAGTTTTGGCTTAAGAATAATAATTCATTTTCTAGATCTGGTATTTGGTTTCATACTTGTTCAATGGGTGAGACTATTGCAATAGCTCCTATTGTAAAAGCTTTAAATGAAGAAGTGAATATATCTGTAATTACTAATACTGCTTACCCTGAAGCTTTAAAACTAACGAAGAATGTAAGATACTTACCTTTTGAATTATTTTTACCGTTTTGGATAAAAAAACAGAAAGTATTAGTAGTTATGGAAGCAGAACTTTGGTATATGTTATTCTTATTTGCAAAAAGGCGAAAAACAAAAACTATTTTAATAAATGCTAGAATTTCTGATAAGTCTGTTAAGTCTTATATGAAGTATTCTTGGTTTTATAAAAAGATATTTAGAAATATTGATAAAGTTTTTGCTCAAAGTGAAGAAGACAAAAAAAGATTAGAGCTTTTAGGAGCTACAAATATAGAAGTTATTGGTAATATAAAATTAGCAAATCTTCCAAAAGTAAAAAATGTTTTCGAAAAACAAAAAGATTTTGTAATAACAGCAGCTTCAACGCATAAAAACGAAGAAGAGTTGATATTAAAATCTTATAATAAAAGTTTAGGTAAATTAATTATTGTACCTAGGCATCCTGAACGATTTGACGAAGTGAATGTATTATTAGAAAATTATTCAAAAAAGAATAATTTATCTTATCATAGATATTCATTAACTGAATCTTTTGAGAGCCAAATAGTTTTAGTTGATAAAATGGGCATATTAACTGATATAATGAATATATCAGATGCCGTTATATTAGGTGGAGCTTTTGAAAAAATTGGTGGTCATAACCCAATTGAACCAGCATTTTTTTCTTGTAAATTGATAAGTGGAGAGCATATTTTTAATCAAAAATCATTATTTGAATGCGTAAATGATTATTATATTGTTAAAAATGAAGAACTAAAAGAGACTTTAGAAAATATTAAAAATCTAAAAAACTCTTCATTAGTTCAAAAAGGTTCAATTGAGCCTATTCTAAAGGAAATAAATGGAAACTGAAAAAGCATATAAATTATTAGCACAACAAGAAGGAATTTCTAATTCTAAAGCTAAAGATATGATTGACAAAGGTATTGTAAGAGTTGCAGGAAGAAAAGTAACTATTGCACGTGGAGAAATAGATGTAAGATCAAACTTTGCTATTAAAGATATAAATGATTTAAGAATTATATTTCAAGATGATGATATTATGGCTGTTGATAAACCAGCTTTTTTAACAGCTGATGAAGTATCTAGAAAATTCCCTAATTATTTATTATTAAATAGATTAGATAAAGAAACTTCTGGAGTTATGTTATTTGCTAAAAATAAAGAATTCCAAAACAAAGCTATTTCTGAATTTAAAGCAAATAGAGTTTACAAAGAATATGTAGCTGTAGTTGAAGGTAAATTTATTGATGAAACTGAAATTGATAAGCCAATTTTAACTATTAAACATTCTGGTAAAGCTAGATCTACTATTGATAAAAAAGCGGGTAAACATGCAAAATCAACTGTATATCCTATGTACGTTGAAGGAAATAAATCTAAAGTTAAAATTGTAATTGATACAGGTAGAACTCACCAAATTAGAGTTCACTTAAATTCAATTGGATTTCCTATTATTGGAGATGGTACTTATGGTAAATTATCACCAAATGTTCAAAGAGTTTTATTACATTCAAAAGTTACTGAAATCTTAGGATATAAGTTTGAAGCAAAAGAGCCTAGAGAATTTAGAATCTTTGGACTTGAGTAGACTTAAGTTAAAGATAAGAAATAAAAAAACCAAGTAGCCTATAAAATGGCTACTCCTTCAAAAATACACCTCCTGTAACTTTAAATTTAACTTAAATTATACACATTTAATCTATACTAAAGCATAGCTTGCATATAATTACGAAATTAAAAATTGGAGAGTATATTTTGTTTGATGTAATAAGTGATTCAATACGATCAGCTGTTAATAAAATTAGATTTAAAGACGATGCAGCTTCGTTAAAAAAAGCGACTACTGAGTTAAAAAAATCTTTATTAAAAGCAGATGTTCATCATAAAACTACAAAAGATTTAGTAGCTTTAGTTGAAGATGAAACAAAAAGACTAGGAATTGGTCAAGAATCATTTTTAAAAGCATTAAGCACATCTTTAGAAGGTATATTAACAACTAAGGGAAACCAAGGTTTTGTATATGCACCATCTTCAGTAACAACTATACTTATGACAGGACTTCAAGGTTCTGGAAAAACAACAACTACTGGTAAATTAGCTTCTTACTTAAAACTGAGAAAAAAGAAAGTTTTAGTAGCAGCTTGTGATTTACAGCGGCTTGCAGCTGTTGAACAATTAAAACAAATAGCTACTCAAATTGAAGTTGATATTTACTTTGATGATAATGAAACTAATCCAGTTAAAATTGCTCTTGCTGCACAGCAAAAAGCAAAAGATGGTTTATATGATGTATTATTAGTAGATACAGCTGGACGTTTAGCAATTGATGAAGAATTAATGAATCAATTAAAAGATGTTAGAGATGCTATTAATCCAAGTGAAATTTTTTATGTTGCTGATTCATTAACTGGTCACGATGCAAGTAAAACTGCAACAACATTTAAAGAAAAAATTGGTATTGATGGTGTTATATTATCTAAGTATGATGGTGATACTAAAGGTGGAGTTGCAATATCATTAGCTCACCAAGTTGGTGTTCCATTAAGATTCTTAGGAACTGGTGAAAAAATGCCAGATCTTGAAGTATTTATTCCTTCTAGAATTGTTTCTAGACTTATGGGTGCTGGAGATATTGAAGGACTTGCTGAAAAAACATCTGCTATTATTGATGAAAAAACTGCTAAAGAAGTTGCTAAAAAGATTAAAAAAGGTGAGTTTAACTTTAATGACTTCTTAGATCAACTTGGAATGATGAGTAAATTAGGTTCAATGAAATCTATTATTGGTATGATTCCAGGACTGTCAGCAATGACTGGTGGAATGAAAGATATGGATTTTGATAATTCTATTGAAATAAAAAGAATTAAAGCATTAATTGGTTCTATGACTCCTAAAGAGCGAGAAACACCTTCTTTAATTAACCCTTCTAGAAAAAAGAGAATGGTTAAAGGTTCTGGTTTATCAGACGTACAAGTTAACAAAATTTTAAAACAATTTAAATCAGCTTCTAAAATGGCTAAAAAACTTTCTTCTAAAGGCGGAATGAAAGGCCTTATGAATATGATGGGTCAAATGAAAGCTCCAGGTGGAATGGGCGGATTACCAGGTATTGGTAAATAAGTAAAAATAAAAAACATAACATTAAAAATAGTATTGAGTTGTGAACTTTTTTAGAGTTCAGACTTCAATACTATTATTTAAAATCAAAAGGAAAATAACATGACAGTAATTAGATTAACAAGAATGGGTAGAAACAAGAAACCGTTTTATAGAATCGTTGTAACAGATTCAAGAAAGAGAAGAGATTCAGGTTGGATTGAATCAATTGGATACTATAACCCAGTTGTAGAACCTAAAGTTCTTAAAATTGATATGGAAAGATATAACCACTGGTTAAGCGTTGGTGCACAACCATCTGAAAAAGTTAACAAATTAGCTAACTCAGTTAAATAAGTTTTTCTTATGATTACAAATTTCATAGAAGACTATGCAAAGTTAATCGTATCAAAACCTGAAGAAGTGAGTGTTTCTATCGATCAAATCGATGAAACATTTGCGGAAATTACTATTGAAGCTGATTCAAATGATATTGGTAAATTAATTGGTAAAAACGGAAATATGATAAATGCTTTAAAAACTATTGCAAATGGTTGTAAAGCAAAAGATGGTGTATCTTACAAGATACAAGTTTTAGCTAAGTAGGATTTTTATGGAAAATGTATATATCGCAAAATTAGGAAAAACTGTTGGACTTAAAGGAGAAATTAAAATCTTCTTACAATCTGATTTTCCAGAACAATTCAGAGTAAATGCTTCATTTGCTACTAACAAAAAAACTACTTTAGTTGTCGAATCTTTTAATGAAAAAAGAGGCGTGATAAAATTTAAAAATATTGATTCTATTGAATCTGCTAAAAGACTTACTAATACAGAAATTTTTACTTCTATTGAACAAACAAAAGAATCTTGTAATTTACAAAAAAAACAATATTTCTGGTTTGATATTAAAGATTGTAAAATTTTAGAAAATGATGAAGACTTAGGTAAGGTTGTTGAAATTCATAGGTATCCACTTGGTGATTATCTTGAAATTAAAACATCTGAAACTTATCTTGACAAATCTTTATCTAAAACTTTTTTAATACCATATACTGACGAGTATGTGATTTCAGTTGACATAGATACTAAAATAATATTTGTAAAAGATGCTTTAGCTATTCTAGAAAACTCATAAGTTAAAAATTATATACTAAACCTTAAAATATTATTTTAGGGCTTAGCTAATTTATTATTCCCAAAATCTTTAAATTTATACTTCATATTCTAAT
The DNA here is from genome assembly GCA_013215915.1 of Campylobacteraceae bacterium. Classification (GTDB taxonomy): domain Bacteria; phylum Campylobacterota; class Campylobacteria; order Campylobacterales; family Arcobacteraceae; genus NORP36. The sequence goes on from JABSON010000056.1 coordinate 13,390, forward strand.
TTTTAACCTTCTTAAAATCCATTTATATATTTATTGAACTAATGTGTCAAATTATCTTTAATACTTCTTTTGTGGCCTTT
>JABSON010000057.1 GCA_013215915.1 Campylobacteraceae bacterium
CACTACCTAATAGGCTCACTACGATAAAAGCCATAATGTATTCGATTAATTGGAACCGAAAAATATTTTCGATTATTGGAATTGATGACGGTGTTGCTAATAGAGGTCACCGTAAAAATCTTTTCGATTAAGCTTTCAAAACTTGCGGAATAGTAAAATTATATATATAGTATAATTTTATTTTATTAAAGCATATAATACTTGTTGTAAACTTACAATAATGTATAAAAACTCTTATTTATCTAATTAATCCTAGATAATAGATTTACAAATTTATAAGAAATGAATTCAATATAAAAATAAGGTAAATTATGTCAAAAACTTTTGAATTTCAAGAACAACTTAAAACTTTGCCCTTGTCTAACTTAAATGAAGCCAGTATGAATTTTTTGGATTGGCTTGAACCTTTAGTTACACAAGATCAATTCAAAATAACAAAAAAGAATTTAGAGAATTTTAAAATCAAAGATGGTCCTATTCTTGAAAAAAGACTAATAGAATGGTCTATGCAAAATGAAGGCAATTGGTTAGCTCCACTTTGGAAGGATATGTATCTTGATATAAGAGATCCACTTGTTATTGATGTTAATTATTTTATTAAATTAATTACTGATCATCTTAAAGTTAAATATACTTCACCTGATATCGCAGGTGTTATTATAAATAAACTTATGGATATTTATGAAAGTATTGAATTAGAAACTTTTGAAGTTGAAAAATCTAGAGATACTCCTATGTGTATGTCTCAGTATAAACAAATGTTTAAAGCTACAAGAATTCCAAAAGAAAATCGTGATGAATATATTGTAAAAGCTAAAAGTAAAAATAATCATATTATTGTAATGTTTAAAAATAATATGATAAAAGTTAATTTAAGTGATTCAAGTGGTAAAAGACATTCTTGTAAAATGATTATTAACACATTAAATAATATTTTAAATTCAAAAATACAAAAAAATGATACTAGCATAGGTCTTATTACAACAGCTCCTAGAGATCAAGCATCTCTAGTATTAAAAGATATTTTAAAGATTGATAAAAATATTAAGAGTTTTGAAATATTAAAAGATGCATTATTTGTAGTATGTATTGATGAAAGTTCAAAAACTTCATATGATTTTGCTATGAGTCTTATGGCTACAAATGAGAATAATAGATATTTTGATAAAAGTTTACAATTAATATTTAATGAAGAGGGTGATTTTGGATTTAATTTAGAACATACAGGAGCTGATGCTAGTGCTTGGATTAATGTTATTAATAAAATTAATGAAGAGTTAAATTTTATTGATAAATATATTGAAGATAAATCATTAGAAACTATTCAAACAGAACAATTAAATTGGGAATTATCTGAAACAGTAAATATGCAATTACACCTCTTAAAAAGAGATCATCATACTAGACTTGAAAATATTCATTTAGAAATAAATCATTTTGAGAATTTTGGAGCTAAAAAAATTAAATCTTTGAAATATAGTCCAGATGCATTTTTACATTTAGCACTACAGTTAGCTCAATATCGTACATTTAATAAGCTTAGAAGTACTTATGAAGCTGCTAATATGAGAACTTATTTAAATGGTAGAACAGAATGTAATAGACCTATTTCTAATGAAGTTTTAGACTTTGTTAAAGCTTTTGATAAAGATGATAAAGATTCTACTGAACTTAAAGACTTAATGGGCTCTGCTTGTAAAAAACATTCAGCACGAATAAAAGATTGTCTTGGTTCAAATGGAATAGAGCGATATTTTTTCGCAATGAATAAAATGTATACTCTTTTCTCTGATGACTTAGATTTAAAAGAGAAACCTTCATTTTTTGAAGATATTGGATATAAAGAACTTACATATAGTTTTATCTCAACATCAAGAATAGAATCAAAACATTTTGATCTTTGTGGTTTTGGGCCAGTTGTTCCTGATGGTTATGGTTTTTGGTATAACTTACTTGAGAATAAAATTGATATGAATCTAACAACGAGAAAAGATGAGAATATAGATAATGTTAAAGTTTTTGGTGATGCAATTGTAAAAGCTTTAAATGATTTAGCAGAATTTGCTTCGTAGTAGTTTTCTTAAGTCTAAGTAAACAAGGCTTTTAAGCCTTGTTTTAAATCTTGTTATTTAGCAGAGTTTGCTTCTTTAATCCAAGAATCAACTTTAGATTTATTCATTTTTAACCATGTTTGAACATGTCGTTTAATATCTTTAGCTTTATTTTGACCGTTTCTCATAAGCATATTTTGACCACTTACATCATTAACACTTAATTTAACAATATCAAATAGTTTTGCTATATCTTTATGTTTTGTATTAATACTTTTATTTGCAACAATTTTTTGAGAATTAATTGGAAAACCATAATCTGCTCCATTTGAAAGTTTTGTAGAAATACCATCTGGGTGAGCTGATTTTGTTACTTGTAAAAATACAATATCTTTACCAGGAATTAATTTACCACTTAACCAATAAGGAGTCCATGTAAAAAATAGAACTGGTTTACCTGTTTTATATCTGGCCATTGTATCTGAAAGTAATGCTGAGTATGAACCTTGGTTATGATCAATATTATCTCGAAGTTTAAATGTATCTAAGTGATATTCAATTACTTTTGCAACTTCCCATCCAACACTAGCACCTGTTAAGTCAGCTTTACCATTATCATTTGAATCAAATAGTTTTGCAATTTTTGGATCATTTAAATCACTAATGTATTTAATATTATATTTATCAGCAGTTTTTTTATCAATTACATATCCAGATGCACAGTTTTTAATATACTTAGAAAATATAGCAAGTTTATCTAATCCTCCTGCACCTTTAATCATATTTGACTGAATTGGATCCCAATGTGCTGCCATAAAATACACATCATCACTTTTATAATTATTAGAAATTGTTTGAAATGCAATTGCATATTCTAAAGCATTTGAAATTTTTACTGTATGTCCCATTTTTTTTAGTATTTCTACCACAATTTGCATCTGAAAAGATTCTTCCTCAAGTACTGTTTTTAAAGCAGTAACTTTAGCAGCATATAAACTTGACGCTAAAGCAAACGAAACTAACAAAGTAATTAAAAATTTTCTATTTAACATTTTTTCTCCTTAAATTTAAAATAAAAGCAATAGGTCCTTTTTCATACCATCTTCTTTTATCATTCTTATCATTTTTTCCCATTTCTTGCGTTAATCTATCTAATATAATAGCAAGTAATACGATTCCTAAACCACCAATAGCAGCTAATCCAATATCAAGTCTTCCAATTCCTCTTAAAACCATTTGCCCTAATCCTCCAACTGCTATCATTGAAGCTATTACAACCATTGATAATGAAAGCATTAATGTTTGGTTTACACCTGCCATAATTGTGGGCATTGCTATTGGAATTTGAACTTTCCATAACATTTGAGATGAACTAGCTCCAAAAGACCTAGATGCTTCAATTAAATCAGCTGGAACTTGTCTAATTCCTAAATTTGTAAGACGAATAAGAGGAGGTAGCGCAAATATAATTGTTACAATAACACCAGGTACATTACCTATTCCAAATAACATTACAATAGGAATTAGATATACAAAAGCTGGTGTTGTTTGCATTCCATCAAGAATAGGGCGCATTATTTTATCAGCAGTATCACTTCTTGCAGTCCAAATACCAAGTGGAAGACCTATTATTAGTGAAAACAGTACAGCTGTTATAACTAGTGATAATGTAATCATTGATTCTTCCCAAGCACCTATAAATCCAATTATAAAAAATGAAATCATTGTTCCAAGTGCAAGTTTTTTACTTGAAATTTGAAGAGCTAATAATACAAAAAATAAAATCACTACATAAGGATTTAGAAATAGTAAAAAACTCTCAATTGATTTTAGAACTATATCAATTGGAGCTTTTGCAGCTAAAAATACTTCTCTAAAGTTTATAACTGTCCAATCAATTGCTGTATTAGTCCAATCATCTAAAGGAATAATAGCTTCATCAAATGGATGAAAAATATCAAATTCTTTTACATCTTCAATAGGCTGAAGTGCAGCTTGTCCCCAATCAACCGATGATACTCTATCTTCTTGTACAGTTGAGGCATTTCCCCAAGGGTCATTATCCATTAGCTAGTCCTTCATCAAATACTTTTAATAGTTTACTTTTAGAGATTGTTCCTGTATATTTACCATTTTCATTAATGACAGCAGTTGGATAAGTATGATCTGTAATATTTTTAATAAAATCACTTATTTGTAAGTTCTCTTGAATTGCTTTTTCATTAATGATTGCCGCATGAATTGAGCCATTTAAGTCTTTTTGCTCTTTTAAAGAATCTATTGTTAAAATTCCTAAGTATTTTCCACTTTTTTCAAGAAAATAAGCATAATCTTCATCAAAGTCTCCAATATATGCAATTGCTGATTTTATACCAGTGCTTTCTTTATTAATAATAGTTGAATGAACTTTTTTAACAATATGGGAAGCCCTTAATACTGAAGTTACATCTACACCTTTAAAAAAAGATCTTACATAATCATTTGCAGGTTCATTTATAATCTCTTCTGGAGTTCCTATTTGAGAAACTTCTCCATTTTGCATAATAGCAATTCTATCGCCAATTCTAATAGCTTCATCTAAGTCATGAGATATAAAAACAATTGTTCTTTTTTCTTTTTCTTGAAGTATTAGAAGTTCATCTTGCATTTCTGTACGAATTAAAGGGTCTAAAGCTGAAAAAGCTTCATCCATTAACATAATATCCGGATCATTAGCTAAAGCCCTAGCAAGACCAACCCTCTGTTGCATTCCACCACTTAATTCATCAGGGTAAGATAAAGTATGATGTTCAAGTCCTACTTGCTCTAAAGCTTTTAAAGCAGCTTCATATCTTTCTTCTTTAGGAATACCACTTACTTCTAATCCAAAAGATACATTATCTATAATATTCATATGTGGCATTAATGCAAATGATTGAAATACCATAGATATTTTTTTTCTTCTAATATCTATAAGTTCTTTATCTTTTAAATTAGTAACATCAATATCATCAATAAATATTTGCCCAGCACTCGGTTCAATTAGTCTATTTAAAAGTCGAACAAGAGTTGATTTACCAGAACCTGACAAACCCATAATTACAAAGATTTCACCTTCATATATTTCAAAACTAGCATTTTGAACAGCAATAGTCATATTAGTTTTAGCAAATATTTCTTCTTTACTTAATCCATCTTCTAACATTTTTAAAGCTTTTTTAGGATCTTTTCCAAATACTTTAAATACATTTTTAACTATTAGTTTTTTCTTTTTAATGATATTTTATCCTATTATGTGAAATTTTAAATTTAATTTCTTATTACTTAAATAAATCGTATATATTATTTAATTAAATAGTATCTAAGATAACACAATAATAATAAAAGCATAGTAAAATAAGATTAAGTGAACTTAAAGAACAAATAAAATAGTAGAAAGGTAAAATATCAATTATTAAGTAAGGATGATATAAATGATCTTTATAATCAAAAAATGAATATGAATTTAGAAGTATTAAAGAATAGTAAGATTATGTAAGATTATGTAAATATTATATCTTTTAATTTTTATACTAAAAAACCTTTCTCTCTTAAAGTATTTTAAAATGATTTAAACTATTTAAGTCCATAGTTTAAATCATCTTTCCATTTTGCATGATGAAAATGTAATCTTTGGTCACAAGACTTTGAAACAACAGAAGTATCTAGTTTTATATTTCCTATTTTTTTCCACTCTTTTTTATTCTTGATCTTTTTATTTGCAACAAAAATATCAAAAATAAGCACTTTTCCTTTTGTTATTTTTAACTCGTTTCTAAAATCTTTAGCATTTATACTTTGATTAGACATTTTTATTTTCATCCATTTTGGAGTAACAATAGTATTGTTTTCATCTAAAGAAGAAATTTCATAAAGCTGTCTAATTCCAGGATGTTTATCAGCATCAGAAAAAGCTGATGATACTTTTATTGCATATAAGATATTTTTCATAACTTCATAAGTAATACTAATACTAGGTTCATTGCTTAAATACACATCTTTATAATATTTAGAATTACTCCCACCTAAATCATCTATTAAAAAGAAGTTAGCAGTATATTGTTTGTTCTTTTTATTAGGATTTATACTAGGAAATAGTTTTCCAGCAAATCCAAAAGCTCGTGTTGAATCATTTGTAGTATGTGACATTGCAGTTGAAGCTCTTGCAATAATAAGGGCTTCACTCTTATTTTTAAAATATCCGCTATATATATTAGCTTTATCTATTTTCCACTTTCCTTTAAAACAAATTCCATTGGGATGTGCTAGTTTCTCAAATGGTTTTAATAAATCAGACCTATCATTAAGTGTTCTATGAGCATCATTTATTATGATATTTTTATTAGAATTTGAAAGTTTAAAATAAGATACTTTTTTTTGTGGTAATTTATCATATGGATCTGATTTTACTTCAGTCCAAATATCTAAAAAACTTGTACTTTTAAATGGTTTTTCTTTTATTATATCAATTTTATTACTGCAAGCTTCAAAAGTAATAATTATTAATATAAATAATAATAATTTCATATTTTCCCTTTCCTAATGATATCTAAATATAAGTAATCTCAAAAGATAGAAATAAATTATTCAAGTCTAATAGTTATAAAAAGATTTATTTAATAAATAAATCTATACAGAATAATAACTGTCAATTTAAGAATTATTTAAATCAATAAGTATATCTAGTAAAATAAATTAAAGGAGATAAGTAATGTCTAATACTTTTAAATATTCATAAGAAGATAAATGTTTTATTTGTTAAATTATGAATGATTAGTGATTTTGTAACTTTTGAAGAATTATATAAGGAGTAAGACTTTGATGTGATAGGCTGGGTGTAGAAGAATAAGGTTAGTAATGATTAACTCTCGTAAATTGTTTGCATCTTTTGCGAACAATAAAAATTAAGAGTTTTCACAATACTAGCTTTTTCTTCTTCATATCTTTTATTATGCGTGGGACTTAAATTTTTACCTGCATAATATATTGAGGACCAGCTGCACCACCAATGTATTGTTTACCTGTATCTTCAAAACCACCTTTTAAGTAACAAACCAAAGCCCCTGGGTTTTTACAATTAACAGTTAGATACATAAAACTATAAACTGAATAGTTTTCTTTTAGATAAGGAAATAATGCTTTTACTGCTAACGTACCTAAGCCTTTTCCTTGGTGCTTAATATCGATAGCGAAAGCTCTTAAACCAACCCCATTCTCAATATTAAATTCATCACCCAAGGTATACTTAAGATCTATTTTAAAAAAACCGACCACCTCGTTATTAAGTTTTATTATATGGCAATCAATAGTATCAGTTCCACTTTTTAGAAACTCTTCAGCTGTACCTGCAAACTTTATTTGTTCATCACTTAAAAGTATTTGACGTACTTTTTCAACACTTGTTTCTGTAAGTTTTTCAATTTTAATCATTTTGCCTCCATGCAAACTAAATAATATAAATTTCCCATAAACTGTGAACATGATTGTACATTTCTTGCGCCTTTTATTTTGCAAGGGATGTGACAGCGTTGTGAATCTGAATTTATGGGATTGTTATAAATTTACTGTTTTAAACTTGCCTGAATGATAAGTAACTCAAGTTCTTGACTGCTATCATTTAATAAACCATGAGTACCATTTGGTTTATTTAGAATCATATCACCTTTTTTTACACGACAGGATTCACCCTCAATAGTCATAAGTCCATTGCCATTGAGAATAATATACATTTCTTCGTCTTCTCCATGCTCATGGACTCCCATAGATGAATTAGGTGGCATAATTACGCGTAAAGCAAAATCCCATGCACCTTTGAAGTCTTCACGTCGGAACATTTTTTGAATTTCAATTGTGCCTTTTCCACCGTGGCTATTATCATCGCAAACTTTCTCACAGGTAATAAAATTCTTAATCATACTCAATCCTTTTTGAAATCTATAATTTATAACGTTTAAATTGAAAGCCTAGGCGATTTAACGATTTGATTATTTAAATCTTAAAATCTAAAATTCTATGAAGTTTAGCCTATTTTATCTTGCAATACTTTGTTAGGTTCTTCCCTTAAATTTCATTCTTTTATATATTAAAACTATATGAAAAATATACAGTATCTTTAACAAATCCTATTCTTTCATAAAGAGATTGTGCTTTAAAATTGTCTTTTGCTGTTCCTAAATCAACTCTTACTGCACCTATCTCTTTTGCTAAATTAATTGAGCAATCAATCAATTTATTTCCTATACCTTCTTTTCTATAATTATCTAAAACAAATAAATCATTTAGAATTACTATTTTTCCTAAAGAAACTGATGAAAAACAAGTATAGTTTATTACAAAACCAATAGATTTGGTATTTGATTCATAAGCTAGATATATTGTAGCTTCATCATTATCAATTCTGTTTTTTAAATAAGTTTTATATTTTTCTGGATTTGATTCTTGTTTATAAAATATCATATACTTATTAAACAACTCTACTATGTCGTTTATTTCAGATATTGAAATTTTTCTTAGTTCTATATTCATTTTAGTCCTTTCTGTTTATATTTAAATAATCACTACATAATCTAGGTATTGAAAAACAATGTAAGTAACGGTTAACTAGAATAAATTGTTTTTATCTCTGTTGAACAATAAAAACTCATAATGCTCTCAATTGCTACCTCTATCTCTTATTATCTGTGGCACTTTAATTACTATAGTACAACTTAGATTGTGATAATCAAATAACTTTTAGTTTTTCATAATCATTATCTATAATTATTTATAAGTAGTGCATAATATATGAATTAGTCTTAATTTAAACTATTATCATGCACTTTTAATGTTGTAATCATAATCCCATAACTTAGGTGTTTTATGTAAAATGTTAAAACATATGATACTTTTTTAATTAAATTCATAATATTTTCCTCTTATTTTAGAGGGAGGAATATTATATTAGCGCGAGATTATGAACTTAGTTTTTGTTGAGTATGTGACTGTCTTAGTCTAAATCTCAGCCAAACTTTTCCTAAAAAATATCATACTTATTATAACAAGACTTATTATTCCAAAGATATAATATCTGCTTTGCGTATCTAATAAATATCCTAAAAACAAAGGAGATATAAACCATGCAAGGTCAGTAAAAGAGCGCACTCCTGTATATAATCCTTCTTGACCTTTTGGAGACATTTTTTTAATTACTAATGTACTGTTTGTAAGAAAATAATCTCCAAGAGCAATAAACACAGCAATTAATACTATAACAGCATAAGATAAGGTAGTCATCAAATAAATACTAGTACCAATTGCATATAAAATACATCCTATTGAATATTCATTTGGTAGCTTCATTTTTTTCTTAAATAATAATAATGTTAAAACACTTAAAAATGATAAAAAAGCTAGACAAAAGAAATAAAAAGAGATCATAAAAGTATCAAAACCCTGTTTATTAAAATATATAGAATGAAGAAGATTATCACTTGCAAGGGCAGTTGTCAAAATTATATTTCCCAAAATAAAAATCATAAAATTCTTATTTTTTGTAACAGTGCTTATTTTTTTAAAAAAAGAAATATTTTTTTCCTTATTTACAGGGATATCACTATTAACAAAGAATAGCACCAAAAATGATAAAACGAAGAATATAAAAAAAGTTATAATAAAACTAGCCTTTACATTATATTCGTAAAGTAATGCTCCCGCTAATGGGGCAACTCCCATAACTATATAACCAATAGGTCTTAAGATTTTTTGCATAATATAAATTTTTTCTTCAGATAAGATTACAAGTAAAATTCTATCAACAGATGAAAAACACATAGAAATGCCTGAAAGAAAAGAGAAAAATAAAAAACTATAAAAATTCTGTGAAAAATAAAAGCCTAGAAAAGAAATACTCCATAAAATATAAGAAATAAATAAAAATATTTTGTTATTGATATGATCACTTATATGTTTAATCCATAAAACAAATATCGCAAATGTTAGAGTACTCATACCTATTATAATTCCAGTCTGTGAACTTGAAAAGTGTGTAACATTTTTTAGGTATAAAGCAAAAAATGGCATAACCATAAAGTATGTTCCCAAGTGCAATTGTCTTGAGAATATTAAAAAAAATATCATTGCTGAAGTTTTATTCATAAAAATCCTTGGTATCATAAAATAATTCATTTTAATATATAAATTTGTCGAAATATATTAAAGGGGCTTATTGGAAGTATAAATATAATTTAGAGTGTAAATACACCCATTGTCATCTAAATACTTTATATATTTAGAATAATTTATTCAATTTTTTTTTCTTTCAATCTCTCACATACAATGACATATAATCATAAAATCTTTATTATGATTACTAAGTGAACTAGTTCCTATAATATTACACATTTATACTTACTTAAATTATCAAGTGAGACTAATGGCTAAATTGAGCACGATAGGATTTAACGGCTTGATTATTTACTCTTCCAATTTTCTTAATGTGACACTTGAAAATTTGGATTATTACCGTGATAGGCTTGTTCTTCTTCTAATATTTTGTTATATGTTACTATCAAATCCCATTATACTTTTTATATAATCTGTATTCTTTTTTGTAGTAAGATGTTCAAGTAATAAAAAAGCTACGTCAATTGAGACAGAAGGATTCCAGCAAGTTATTATATTACTATCAACTACTATTGGTTCATTTTTCACATTTACTCCATATTCTTTTAACATATTGAGTCTTATTTCATTTTTATTATATGTTGTTGCATATTTACCTTCTAAAACTCCACTTCTCCCAAGGGGTAATGCTGCAACACAAATTGATGCAATTAATTTATTTTGTTTTTTAAAACCAATAATTAAATTTAAGAATTTTTGATCATATGCATCTTTATAAAATTCAAATTCTTCAAACCCTCCTGGAATTGCCAAGGCATCATAATCATTGATATTTATATCATCTATTAAGTAATCTACTATACATTTTTGATCGAAACTACTATTAACTTCTTTAGTTAATCCACATGAAAATAACTTTGTAGACTTATCACCATCTATTAAGTTCCATCCAATTACATCAATAAAAACAGCAGCTTCAAATGTTTCATAACCATTTGCTAGTAAAAGTAATATCTTTTTCATATATGTTCCTTTTTTTATATAATGTTGGTATCGAAGAACAAGATAAATAACGATTAACTCCATTTTATTGTTTACATCTCTTGAGAACAATAAAATGTAAGAATTTTCTTAAGCTAATTTTTTATTTAAAAAAACTAGCTGTTTTAGAATTTGTCGATATATTATATGCATTTTTCTTATCTTTGTGTATTTTCTAGTTGTAATAATCCTATTCCCATACCTATAAATATCCCACCAGTAATACGATGAAACCATGTCATTCTATTATTACTAGACATCCATAATTTGGACCTTTTTGCTACTAACCCATAAGTGCATAAAGAAATAAATGATATAGTTAAAAAGATTATAGTCATTATTGTAAATTGTGGCAATATATTTGTATTTAGATTTAAAAATTGTGGGAATATTGCAGTAAAGAATAATATTGGTTTAGGATTTGTAACTGCTAGAAAAAAAGATTCATTAAAATATGATAGTTTTCTTTTATCTTTATCAATCTTTTTATTAGAATCATCAAAGTGTAATGCTTTATTATTTTTAATAAATTTAATACCAAGATATATTAAATATATTGCACCTATGAACTTTACAATCATAAAAAGTATTGAAGATGCTGTTAATATACCACCTAGTCCTAAAATTGATGATATTGATAATATTCCTAACCCAAGCATATTACCAAAAGAGGAGATAGCAACAATTTGCATATTTGCTTTTAAACCATTACATATTGACAATAATATTGCAGGTCCTGGACTTGTAATATAAAAAAATGCAACTACAGTATAAATTAGTAATGTCTCTGTATTCATATTTATTCCTTACTCTAACATTTGACTTCATCGACGGTTTACGTTCGCTGATATGAGACTATAAAAGAACTTAATCTTAATTAATTAAAATACACTACAATAAACATACTTAAAACAAGTATGTTAAAATTACTAAAATAGTATAATACTTATCTGTAAAATGCTTATTATAGGTATATACAAAGTAGGGCAAGATAGAAATTACTATTATTATTTCCACCAAGTTTAGAGTAGTTAGATGATTTATATGTTGAAATATTAAATATGTCAGAATTAAATATTAAAACTAAAATAAGTCTTATAACAGATGGATAAGCAGCTTTTCATCCAAAACTATTATCTATGGGTATTTAAATAAAATTCCTAAAAAAGCATTTAAAGGTGTTTTAATTAGATCTGGAAGTGAGCTTTACTTTGCAGCGGTTAGAAATGCTTAACGAATTGCTGTTTCATTAAATTCTTATGTAAAAGGTTTAATAGAGAAAGATACAAAACTATCTTAAACTTAATTAATTTGACATATTTAAAATCAATATTTCAATCTTCTTTAATTATACTAAATATAGATTTTATGGGCAAATATTCTATATATAATGTTATTTTACGTGTCCTCATTAAAAATATTTGTTATGTTACAACACCTAGATATACATATAATATTGCAGCAATGCTACTCGCTACACTCCTCACAGCATGAAGATTACCCCATTTCTTTAGTAATGCCTCTGTTTCGATTGAACTGCGTTTAGCACTTGAATCAAGTAATTTTTTGTTTGTAGGCATGATAAGGATAAATGTAAAAGGTATTACCATAAATATAAGAAAAGCCCCTATAAACCAGAGGTTACTAGCTCCATTCATGCCTAATAAAAAACCTGCTGCAGCTGAGAGCAGAGCTAGTGATGCTTGCATTGCTGCTGCTCGCCGATAGCTTGGTCCAAAGACTGTTATTGCTAAATCAGTACCACACTCTAAACGTGCAGGATGTTCCACAACATTTATATAAATGGCAGCACCAGCAAATATAGTACATGAAAAAATTGCTAAAATTTCTACGAAAAGCATATATACCTCCACTTGTTACTAAAATCAACGTAACTATTTAAGCATATCATATCCTTATTAACAGACACTTATTATATACATTAATTATTAGTATTAATATATGAGATTTTACTAAGAGTTTAGTACCAAATTGCAAGAATTTATACTAAAAATTCAATAAAGGGAAGGGTAATTCAAAAAATATAAGCATTCTGTAATTACTGTTTTATTATTCTAAACTTATTTTGTTAATTTCTAGCATCTTGTATAAATTCACTATTTAAATCTAATGTTTTGTCAATATTTTGAAAAAACTTATTATTATATTCTTAATCGTCACTAAATTTTTTTATGTTAAAGAATCCATTTTTAATTTTAAA